>JAXFTO010000065.1:0-22920 GCA_034176745.1 Bariatricus sp.
GGCAAAATTAACAACAGCAGAATTTATTGAAGCTATCAAAGAATTATCTGTATTAGAATTAAATGAATTAGTTAAAGCATGTGAAGAAGAATTTGGTGTATCTGCAGCAGCAGGTGTTGTAGTTGCAGCAGCAGCTGGAGATGGCGCAGCAGCTGAAGAAGAAAAAGATGAATTCAACGTAGAATTAGTAGCAGCTGGTGCTTCTAAAGTTAAAGTAATCAAAGTTGTTCGTGAAATCACAGGACTTGGATTAAAAGAAGCTAAAGAATTAGTTGACGGTGCACCGAAGGTTGTTAAAGAAGCTGTTTCTAAAGCAGAAGCTGAAGAAATCAAAGCTAAACTTGAAGCTGAAGGAGCAGAAGTTGCCCTTAAGTAATTTTAAGAGTTGTCAAAGGCGGGGGAGAGTGATCTTCCCCGTTTTTTCTCAGAGAGCTTTCTATGTGTATCTATAAATGAAAAAACATTTCACATCTGTAAAAAAGTCCTTGACAAGCATGATATCCCTATGATATAGTAAAAAATGCGCTATTGTGAAAAAACAAGGTATAACTGCGCCCAAAAATCGGCTACCCGAAAATTTATTATATAAGGAGTGAAACGTCAATGGAGAAAAACAGAATTCGTCCCATCACAAGCGGAAAAAGTATGCGTATGAGCTATTCCAGGCAAAAAGAAGTACTCCAAATGCCGAACTTAATCGAAGTTCAGAAGGACTCCTATCAGTGGTTCCTGGATGAAGGATTAAAGGAAGTATTTGCTGATATTTCTCCGATTACAGATTACAGTGGTCATCTGAGTCTGGAACTGGTGGATTTTACATTATGCGAAGACGAGGTAAAGTACTCAATCGAAGAATGTAAAGAACGTGACGCAACTTATGCGGCACCTCTTAAAGTGCGCGTAAGACTTCATAATAAGGAAACTGATGAGATCAATGAACATGAGATCTTTATGGGGGATCTTCCGTTAATGACGAAGACGGGGACTTTTGTAATTAACGGGGCAGAACGTGTTATTGTCAGCCAGCTGGTACGTTCTCCTGGTATTTATTATGGTATTGCACATGACAAGATCGGTAAAGAATTATATTCTTGTACAGTAATTCCGAACCGTGGAGCATGGCTTGAATATGAGACGGATTCTAATGATGTTTTCTATGTGCGCGTTGACAGAACCAGAAAAGTTCCGATCACAGTGCTTATTCGTGCGCTGGGTGTTGGCACAAATGCTGAAATTCTGGAACTATTCGGCGAAGAACCAAAGATTCTGGCAAGTTTCACAAAAGATACGGCAGAAAACTATCAGGAAGGTCTTCTGGAATTATATAAGAAGATTCGTCCGGGCGAACCGCTCGCGGTAGACAGTGCGGAAAGTTTGATTACGAGTATGTTCTTTGATGCAAGACGTTATGACCTTGCAAAGGTTGGACGTTATAAATTTAATAAGAAGCTTCTTCTCCGCAACCGAATCATCGGACGAGTTCTGGCGGACGATGTTGTGAGCCGGGTTACAGGAGAAGTGATTGCAGAAAAAGGTACAGAAGTAGACAGAGAGCTTGCTGACAAGATTCAGAATGCGGCTGTTCCGTATGTCTGGATTGCAAGGGAAGAGGGAGAACGCAACATCAAAGTTCTTTCTAATATGATGGTAGATCTCCAGAGCGTAGTGGATATTGATCCGAATGAAGTTGGCGTTACTGAGCTGGTATACTATCCGGTTCTTGCTGAACTTCTCGAAGAATCTGCCGGGGATATCGATGAACTGAAGGATGCAATCCGTAAGAATATCCACGAATTGATTCCGAAGCACATTACGAAGGAAGATATTTTTGCATCCATTAACTATAATATGCATTTAGAATACGGCTTGGGAAATGACGATGATATCGACCACCTTGGAAACAGACGTATCCGTGCAGTCGGAGAACTTCTTCAGAACCAGTACAGAATCGGTCTGTCAAGATTGGAGAGAGTTGTCCGCGAGAGAATGACAACACAGGATCTGGAAGGGGTTTCCCCACAGTCCCTTATCAATATCAAACCGGTAACTGCAGCAGTGAAGGAATTCTTTGGCTCTTCTCAGCTGTCGCAGTTCATGGATCAGAACAACCCGCTTGGTGAGTTGACTCATAAGAGACGTTTATCTGCACTTGGACCAGGTGGTCTGTCTCGTGATCGTGCCGGATTCGAGGTTCGAGACGTACACTATTCTCACTATGGAAGAATGTGCCCGATCGAGACTCCTGAAGGACCGAACATCGGTCTTATCAACTCTCTTGCATGTTATGCAAGAATTAATGAATATGGTTTTGTTGAAGCACCATATCGTAAGATCGATAAGAGTGATCCGATGAACCCTGTTGTAACAGATGAAGTAGTATATATGACAGCAGATGAAGAGGATAATTACCATGTGGCACAGGCGAATGAGCCTCTGGATGAAGAAGGACATTTCATTCATAAGAATGTATCTGGTCGTTACCGTGAAGAAACTCAGGAATACGAGAGAAGAGTCTTCGATTACATGGACGTCTCTCCAAAGATGGTATTCTCTGTAGCTACTGCGCTCATTCCTTTCTTGGAAAATGACGATGCGAACCGAGCTCTTATGGGATCCAACATGCAGCGTCAGGCTGTGCCGCTTCTTATGACTGAAGCTCCGGTTGTAGGAACAGGTATGGAAGTGAAATCAGCTGTTGACTCAGGTGTCTGCATCGTAGCAGAACAGGGCGGTGTTGTTGAACGTGCTACCGCAACTGAGATTGTGATCAAACAGGATGACAAGACAAGAAAGACTTATAAATTAACAAAATTCCTACGCAGTAACCAGAGCAACTGCTACAATCAGAGAACAATTGTAGTGAAAGGTGAACGTGTAGAAGCCGGACAGGTAATTGCTGATGGCCCGTCAACATCCAATGGTGAGATGGCTCTTGGTAAGAACCCTCTGATCGGTTTCATGACATGGGAAGGTTACAACTACGAGGATGCTGTACTGTTAAGTGAAAGACTTGTACAGGATGATGTTTATACATCTGTTCACATCGAAGAATATGAAGCAGAAGCACGTGATACCAAGCTTGGACCGGAAGAAATCACCCGCGATATTCCGGGTGTAGGTGATGATGCACTGAAGGATCTGGATGAAAGAGGTATCATCCGCATCGGTGCAGAAGTACGTGCCGGAGATATCCTTGTCGGCAAAGTAACACCGAAGGGTGAGACAGAACTGACAGCAGAAGAGAGACTGCTTCGTGCAATCTTCGGTGAGAAGGCTCGTGAAGTAAGAGATACCTCTTTGAAAGTACCTCACGGTGAATATGGTATCGTTGTAGATGCGAAAGTATTTACAAGAGAAAATGGTGATGAGTTGTCACCAGGAGTAAATCAGGCAGTCCGCATTTACATTGCCCAGAAGAGAAAAATCTCTGTTGGTGATAAGATGGCCGGACGTCATGGTAACAAGGGTGTCGTTTCCCGTGTACTCCCTGTAGAAGATATGCCGTTCCTTCCGAACGGACGTCCGCTCGATATCGTGCTGAACCCTCTGGGTGTGCCGTCGCGTATGAATATCGGACAGGTATTGGAAATCCATCTGTCTCTTGCAGCAAAAGCACTGGGATTCAATATTTCCACACCGGTCTTCGACGGAGCGAACGAGGTTGATATTATGGATACTCTTGATCTGGCAAATGATTATGTAAATCTGAGCTGGGAAGAGTTTGAAAATAGACATAAAGAAGAACTGCTTCCTGAAGTTATGGAATATCTGTATGAAAACAGAGATCACAGAAAACTTTGGAAAGGCGTTCCACTTTCGAGAGACGGTAAAGTTCGTCTTCGTGACGGACGTACCGGAGAGTACTTCGACAGTCCGGTAACAATTGGACACATGCATTATCTGAAACTGCATCACCTGGTAGATGATAAGATCCATGCACGTTCAACAGGTCCTTACTCACTGGTAACACAGCAGCCACTTGGCGGTAAAGCCCAGTTCGGTGGACAGCGTTTCGGAGAGATGGAGGTTTGGGCTCTCGAGGCTTATGGTGCTTCCTACACACTGCAGGAAATCCTGACAGTTAAATCTGACGACGTTGTGGGACGTGTTAAGACTTACGAAGCAATCATCAAAGGTGAGAACATCCCTGAGCCGGGTATTCCGGAGTCCTTCAAGGTACTTCTTAAGGAATTACAGTCACTTGGTCTGGATGTAAGAGTGTTGCGTGATGATAATACAGAAGTTGAGATTATGGAAAGTGTTGATTACGGTGACACCAATCTGAATCATATTATTGAGGGTGACAGACGTTACCGCAATGATGAGGAAGACTTCGGAAAACATGGATACAGCACACAGGAATTTGAAGACGGTGAGCTTGTAGATGTGGAAGAAGAACCGGATGAGGATGATTTCAACGACGATTTTGAGGATGATTTTGACGATTTTGATGATATGGACTTAGAATAGGGAGGATGCCGAAATGACAGAAAACAAAAACGAAGCAACATCTCAGCAGATGACATTCGATGCGATTAAAATTGGTCTGGCATCTCCGGAAAAGATTCTGGAATGGTCCCACGGTGAAGTTACGAAACCGGAAACCATCAACTACAGAACTTTGAAACCGGAAAAGGATGGTCTGTACTGCGAGAGAATTTTCGGACCTAGCAAGGACTGGGAATGTCACTGTGGAAAATATAAGAAAATCCGCTACAAAGGTGTTGTCTGCGACCGTTGTGGTGTAGAAGTAACCAAGTCAAGTGTCCGTCGTGAACGTATGGGACACATTGCACTTGCAGCTCCGGTTTCCCATATCTGGTATTTCAAGGGAATTCCGAGCCGTATGGGACTGATTCTGGATCTCTCTCCGAGAACTCTGGAAAAAGTTCTGTACTTTGCTTCCTACATTGTCCTTGATAAAGGCGAAAGTGATCTGCAGTATAAGCAGGTCCTTTCAGAAGCTGAATACCAGGAAGCAAGAGAGACATGGGGCAATAAATTCCGTGTCGGTATGGGAGCAGAGGCAATCAAAGAATTGCTGGAAGCGATTGACCTGGATAAAGAGTATGAAGAGTTACAGTCAGGACTTGAAGGTGCAACCGGACAGAAGAGAGCAAGAATTGTAAAACGTCTGGAAGTAGTAGAAGCATTCCGTGAATCCGGCAACAGACCGGAATGGATGATCATGACAGTAATTCCGGTTATTCCGCCGGATCTGCGTCCGATGGTACAGCTTGACGGAGGACGGTTCGCAACGTCTGACCTGAATGATCTGTATCGTAGAATTATTAACAGAAATAACCGTCTGAGAAGACTCCTCGAACTTGGTGCTCCGGACATTATTGTAAGAAACGAAAAGAGAATGCTTCAGGAAGCAGTAGATGCCCTGATCGACAACGGTCGTCGCGGACGTCCGGTAACCGGTCCTGGAAACCGTGCACTGAAGTCTCTTTCTGACATGCTGAAAGGTAAATCAGGACGTTTCCGTCAGAACCTTCTTGGAAAACGTGTCGACTACTCAGGACGTTCCGTTATCGTAGTAGGACCGGAACTTAAGATTTACCAGTGTGGTCTTCCGAAAGAAATGGCGATCGAGCTGTTTAAGCCATTCGTTATGAAAGAACTTGTTGCCAACGGAATTGCACACAATATTAAAAATGCAAAGAAAATGGTAGAACGTCTCCAGACCGAGGTGTGGGATGTGCTTGAAGATGTAATCAAAGAGCATCCGGTTATGTTGAACCGTGCCCCCACACTGCACAGACTTGGTATCCAGGCGTTCGAACCGATCCTTGTAGAAGGTAAAGCAATCAAACTTCATCCGCTGGTATGTACCGCATTCAATGCCGACTTCGACGGTGACCAGATGGCTGTCCATCTGCCGCTTTCTGTTGAAGCACAGGCAGAGTGCCGTTTCCTTCTGCTTTCACCGAACAACCTGTTGAAACCGTCTGATGGTGGTCCGGTAGCCGTTCCTTCACAGGATATGGTCCTTGGTATTTACTATCTGACTCAGGAAAGACCTGGAGCTATCGGTGAAGGAAAAGCATTTAAGAGCATTAACGAAGCAATACTTGCTTATGAAAATGGGGTTGTTACGCTTCATTCTAAGATTAAAGTACGTGTTACCAAGACTCTGCCGGATGGAAGAGAGATGACCGGTACTGTAGAATCTACGCTTGGAAGATTTATCTTCAATGAGATTATTCCGCAGGATCTGGGATTCGTTGACCGTGAGGTAGAAGGAAACGAACTTCTTCTTGAAATAGATTTCCACGTTGGTAAGAAACAGCTTAAGAAGATCCTTGAAAAAGTAATCAATACACACGGAGCTTCTAAGACTGCTGAAGTACTTGACAGTGTAAAAGCAATCGGTTACAAGTTCTCTACCAGAGCTGCCATGACCGTATCTATTTCAGATATGACCGTGCCGCCGCAGAAGCCTGAACTGATTCAGAGAGCACAGGATACTGTTGATAAGATTACAAAGAACTTCAAGCGTGGTCTTATTACAGAAGAAGAACGTTACAAAGAAGTTGTTGAAACATGGAAAGCAACTGACGATGAATTGACAGAAGCACTGCTTTCCGGACTTGATAAATATAATAACATTTTCATGATGGCTGACTCAGGAGCCCGTGGATCTGATAAGCAGATCAAACAGCTTGCAGGTATGCGTGGACTTATGGCTGATACAACAGGCCGTACGATTGAGCTGCCTATCAAGTCGAACTTCCGTGAAGGTCTGGACGTATTGGAGTACTTCATGTCTGCGCATGGAGCACGTAAAGGTCTTTCCGATACAGCTCTTCGTACAGCTGACTCAGGATACCTGACCAGACGTCTTGTTGATGTATCACAGGAACTGATCATACGTGAAGTTGACTGTGTGGAAAAAGGCGCCGAGATTCCGGGTATGTATGTCCATGCATTCATGGATGGAAACGAAGAAATCGAGAGCCTTCAGGATCGTATTACAGGACGTTATTCCTGCTATACAATCTGTGACAAAGATGGAAATGTGCTTGTAAAAGCAAATCACATGATTACACCGAAGCGTGCAGAAAAGATCATGAAATACGGTGTTGATGAGAACGGTAATTCACCGATCAAGAAAGTGAAGATACGTACGATTTTGACCTGTAAATCACATATCGGAATCTGTGCAAAATGTTATGGTGCGAACATGGCAACCGGTGAACCGGTACAGGTAGGTGAGGCTGTTGGTATTATTGCTGCTCAGTCTATCGGCGAACCGGGTACACAGCTTACCATGCGTACCTTCCATACTGGTGGTGTAGCCGGTGATGATATCACACAGGGTCTTCCGCGTGTCGAAGAACTTTTTGAAGCAAGAAAACCGAAAGGACTTGCTATTATCACTGAGTTTGGTGGTGTTGCAACCATCAATGATACAAAGAAGAAACGTGAGATTATCGTAACAAACCGTGAGACGGGCGAATCAAAAGCTTATCTGATTCCTTATGGATCACGTATCAAGATTATGGATGGTGCTGTCCTTGAAGCCGGTGATGAGCTGACTGAAGGTAGTATCAACCCGCATGACCTTCTGAAGATCAAAGGTCTGCGTGCTGCCCAGGATTATATGCTCCAGGAAGTTCAACGAGTATATCGTCTGCAGGGTGTAGAAATCAACGATAAGCATATAGAGGTTATCGTTCGTCAGATGCTGAAGAAGATTCGTATTGAAGAAAAAGGTGATACCGAATTCCTTCCGGGAACAATGGTGGATGTCCTTGAATTCAACGATGTCAATGAAAAACTGGAAGCAGAAGGAAAAGAACCTGCAACCGGAGAACAGATCATGCTTGGTATTACCAAGGCTTCTCTGGCAACAGAATCCTTCTTGTCAGCTGCATCCTTCCAGGAGACAACAAAAGTTCTGACAGAGGCTGCTATCAAAGGTAAAGTAGACCATTTGATTGGTCTTAAGGAAAACGTACTGATCGGTAAACTGATTCCTGCCGGAACCGGTATGAAGAAGTATCGTGATGTGCGTCTAAATACAGAACTTTCTATGGAAGATGAGATTGTAATTGATGACTTCGATGAATCAGATGATGATGAATTTGTGGAAAATGACAACATCAGCATGGAATCGGAAGAGATGGATCAGACGGATGACGCTGAAGAAAGTGAATTTGTTGAAGTTACAGAAGAGTAAAATAAAATGTGATGGGCGTGGCACGTATGTACTACGCCCATTTGCTGTTTTACATTTTTTTGTTGCAAAATTTTACTAAATCGGCTATTATTAACGACATATCGGTGGCTACGTCGATTGACGACAACGATGCAGACGGGAATTCAAGCAAGTATTAAGTCGAGTTGATTTGAGGACGTTATACTAGTTATACGACAGAAGAATGAGGTGGAATATGTTGGAAATACAGCATCTGGGGGACAGAATCAGGGAGAATAGAAAGAAAAAGATGATGACAATAAAGAGTCTTTCGGAATATACTGGATTATCAGTCGGTTATCTCAGTACCCTGGAACAGAATAAAACGACACCTACTGTTGATAATCTCGCGAAGATTTGCGAAGCTCTTGAAATTAGAATTATGGATATACTTGAGATAGAATGTGAAAGAAAGACGGTGATCCGCAGAAATGAACTTACGCAATTTCGATATCCGGATGAGAATCTGGTTGTGGATATAGCTGATTTTAAGCAGGATGGAACGATGTATGAATACATTACGATACATCCGGGCGAGACGAGAAAGAGACAGGAGTACCGCCATAATCGCGGTGAGATGTGTACAGTAATATCAGGAACTCTCAATCTGAATATTGAAGGTCAGGAATACGTACTGCATGAGAGGGATTCTGCGTATATAAGACGAGGAGAACGACACAGCATTTATAATGCCAGTAACAAAGAATCAGTTAGTCTCTGGGTTTATCATGGGGAATAGTGTTTCATTTATTTAAAGTAAAGTGTGATATTGTGAAAAAAGTAGCAACATTTGTCTTGACATAAAAGACGATAAAGGGTATAATTGAAAAATCATATCGATGAAGAAAAAATCATCATCGTGAAAAAAGATAAATATGATGGCGCACTGGATCAAAGTTAAAGTTTTCTTCAAATTTCACGGAACTTACATAAGGATTGTGCGTCGGGAATTTTATTTATAAATATTACAATCGCATAGATAGACGTCATAGCGTGAAACTATGACTTGGGAAGGCAAGGGCGTCATGATGAAAATCATGGTGTCTTTTTTATGTATCAACTAGAATGTAGTCTAGTATGCGGTTTGGAATTTGGGGGATTTGCAATGAGTAAACTTGAACAGCTGAGAGAGTATATGGAAAGAGAAGGTTTAGACGGCTTTTATGTCGCAAAACCGGCGAATGTCAGAGCGGTAAGTGGTTATACCGGAGAGGATTCCTATCTTTTTATTACAAAGGGTAATCAATATTTCCTCACTGATCCGCGTTATACGGAGCAGGCATCTTATGAATGTCCGGAGTATGAGATCAGGAACTGGCGGAGCACGAAGAGCAGAAGCATCGGTGAAGCTGTAGCACTTTGTGCCGAGGAAGACAAGACTCAGAAGATTGGATTTGAACAGGATTATCTGACATTTGGTGCATGGAAATCCATGCAGGATGCGATGAAAGTAGAACTGGTACCTACGATCAACGTTATTGAAGGATTCAGAGCCGTCAAGACGGCCATAGAGATTAAGAATCTGACGGTGGCTTGTGACATCGCTTCAAGAGCATTTGAGAAAATTTTACCGGATATCCGCGTAGGAGTGACTGAGAAAGAACTTGCATCAAAACTTTCCCATTACATGGTAATGGAAGGTGCAGATACCAAGCCGTATGGAGGAATCTTGATATCGGGAGCCAGAACATCACTTCTTCATGGAATTCCGGGTAACAAGGCAATTGAATACGGTGACTTTGTATTAATGGATTATGGATGCCAGTATAAAGGGTATCTTTCAGATATGACAAGAACAGTTGTCGTTGGAAAAGCAGATGAGAAGCAGAAAGAAGTTTATAATCTTTGCAGACGTATGACTGAAGAGACTGAGGCATCGGTGAGGGCTGGAGTGACAGGAACCTCTTGTTATGAAGCTTCACTTAAGGCAATTGAAGGAACCGAATATTTCCAGTATCATTATACAGGAATCGGTCACGGAGTAGGGCTGTTCGTTCATGAGCTTCCGAATATCGGAGCTAACTGCGGAAACATTCTTCCGGAGAACAGTGTGATGACAGTAGAACCAGGACTTTATATTCCGGGATGGGGCGGTGTCCGTATCGAGGATCAGGGCATTGTTACCAAAGACGGATATATAAACCTGATTAGTGCTACACATGAGCTAATAGAACTTTAATGAAGGAGGACAAATTATGAAAAAGAGATTATTAGCGGCATTACTTTCTGCAGCTATGGTAGTAACCATGTTTGCAGGCTGCAGTACACCAGGATCAAAATCATCATCTGATGACAGCAGCGAAAAAGAAGGCACAACAAAAAAAAGAGTTACCTATACTCTGCGTGAAGACATTCCGTCAGCAGACCCGCAGAACAGTAACTCTATTTCATCAGCATCAGCTAACATTCACATGCTGGCATGTCTTACAAGAAACGTAGAAGGTGAAGTTAAGGGAGATGCAGCTGAGAGTTGGGATATTTCCGATGATGGACTTGTATACACTTTCCATCTTCGTGACGGCCTGAAGTGGAGCGATGGTGTTGACGTAACAGCAGATGACTATGTTTATGGTATGCAGAGACTGATGGATCCGGAACAGGCTTGTGACTATGCATTCATTGGATACATCCTTAAGAATGGCGCGGCTGTTAATAACGGTGAAGTACCGGTTGAAGAACTTGGTGTTAAAGCGCTCGATGACAAGACTGTAGAAATTACTCTGGAACATCCGGCAGTTTATTTCGAATCAATGGCTTCTATGTGTTCACTCGGACCAGCAAGAAAAGACCTTGTTGAAAAGTACGGACAGGAATACGCAGCAGATCCGGAAAAAGCAGCATACAACGGACCATTCATGATGACAGAATGGAAACATGGTGATCAGCTTGTTATGTCTAAGAATCCGAATTACTGGGACGCTGACAGCATTAAACTTGATGAAATCTGCATCAAGACTGTGGCTGAAGCTAAAACAGCAGTTGCTATGTGGGAGAACGGTGAAGTTGACATCACAATCGTTCCTACTGAAATGTCAAAACAGTATGAAGAAAATTCAGAATTCTACTTCACAGGTGCAGATGACTACATCATGTTGAATCAGACTGAAGGAAAAGCTCTTGCTAACAAGAACTTAAGATTTGCTCTTAACTATGCAATCAACAGAAAGGAATACAATACACTTGTAAATAACGACGTGTATGAACCGGCTCAGAGACTTGTTCTTCCAAACGTAACATCAGCAGATTCAACATATGGTGAAAGATATCCATATACACCATTCCCACTTGAGAATGATGATGCAACTGCTAAAGATTACCTTGCAAAAGCAATGGAAGAATTAGGCGTAAGCAATGCAGCAGATATCAAACTTGAACTTCTTACAACAGATACTGAAGGTGCTAAGAAGCAGGCAGAAGTTCTTCAGGAACAGTTCCAGAAGAACCTTGGAATTACTGTTGAGATCAAACAGGTTACTTACAAACAGAGACTTGAGATGGAACAGAAGAAAGAATACGATATGGTAGTTACCGGATGGGTACCGGATTACTCAGATGCTTATTCTTATCTGGAACTCTGGATCAGCGATGGTCAGTACAACCACTCAGGATACAACAACGCAAGATATGACGAACTTCTTGCAGCTTCTCAGACAGAGACAGATGCTGAAAAGAGACAGGATATGCTGTTTGAAGCAGAACAGATCTTCCTTGGAGAAGATTCAGCACTTGTACCACTTCAGCTTCGTCGTGATCAGTACCTTGTAAATCCGAAGCTTGAAAACTTCAACGTTTACTTCGTAGGATACGATTTCGACCTTGTATATGCAGATCTTGCTGAATAAGAAACATTAAATTGTATAGGTGGTTATAGCGCGGTCTGCTATAATCACCTATTCTTTGACGGTTTTGATTATCCGGTGATGAATGATGGTATGGGATAATCAAAACCGTCAAGGTGAGAAAACGAAGGGAGAAAAAATATGGCAAAATACATTGCAAAACGAGTTCTGCTTGCGATTGTGACGTTGTTTGTACTTACCAGTGTTGTGTTTGTTCTGGTACGACTGATGCCGGGGGATCCGTTTTCAAGTGACAAGATGACGCCTGAGATCAGGGCTAACATGGAAGCATATTATGGACTGGATAAACCGCTTCCGGTTCAGTATGTTACATATATGAAGAACGTACTTCATGGAAATCTGGGGTATTCTTTGAAGTATGGTGATCGTACTGTTAACAGAATTATTGCAGAATCATTCCCATACTCCGCAGACCTTGGAATTCGTGCTCTTACTTTTGCTTTGTTTTTCGGATTGATTCTTGGAATCATTGCAGCACTTAACAGAGGTAAGAAACTGGATTTCTTCTGTATATTGATTGCGATTATAGGTACATCTATTCCGGACTTTATCATGGGTTCTCTTTTACAGTATTTCTTTGGTATCAAATGGAAAATTCTGCCGGTTGCTCAGTATACAAGCTTTATGCATACAATCCTTCCGTCAATAGCGGTAGGTTTCTATACTTTAGCTTCTGTATCCCGTTTGATGCGCTCAAGTATGCTGGAAGTTGTTACATCGGATTATTCAAAGACTGCAAAGGCAAAAGGACTTTCAGATTTCCGTATTACTGTGAAGCATCAGATCAGAAATGCGATTACACCGATCATTACTATTATGGGACCAACGGTTGCATCTGTGCTTACCGGTACTTTCGTAATAGAGGCGTTGTTTGCAATTCCTGGAATGGGTAGATATTATGTGGAAAGTATTAATATGAACGACTATACACTGGTACTTGGAATGACGATTTTCTATGGAGCATTCCTGATCGTATCGATTCTGATCGTTGATATTCTTTACGGTGTGGTTGACCCGAGAATTCGTCTTAGCGGTAAAAAAAGGTAGGTGACAGGAAATGGCAGAAATTACGAGAGAAGAAATAACAAAAGATAAATTTAAAATCGTAGGAAAAAACCTGACAAAGATGGAATCCATTTCCCGTCCGAATATCGGATACTGGCAGGATGCATGGAGACGAATCCGTAAAAATAAAGTTGCATTCTTTTCACTTTGTCTGATCGTGTTTTATGTTATTATGGCAATATTTGCTCCGATGCTCAGCAAATATGATTTTTCTACACAGAGTGTAGCAGAGATGAATCAGAGTTTTTCAAAAGCACATTGGTTTGGAACTGACTCTCTTGGACGTGACCTCTGGGTACGTGCATGGATGGGAGCGAGAGTGTCTCTTACGATTGGTTTTGCGGCAAGTATCATTAACGCGATTACCGGTTCTTTACTTGGTGGTATTTCCGGATACTATGGCGGTAAGGTCGATATGTTGATTCAGCGTATTGTTGATGTACTTTATGGTATTCCTAGTATGATCGTTACTATTCTTTTGATGGTTGTTATCGGTAACGGTGTACATTGTCTGATCATCGCAATGTGTTGTGTAGGTTGGATTGGAAGCTGTCGTTTTGTACGTGGTGAGGTACTGAAGCTCAGAGAGGCAGATTTCGTGTCAGCGGCAAAGATTCTTGGTGTTCCGGATATTGTAATTATTGTAAAGCACATTTTGCCGAATATAATGGGACTTATCATTACAAATCTTACTATGGCAATTCCGGGAGCTATTTTCCAGGAGGCTTTTCTGAGTTACATTGGTCTTGGTATCAAACCGCCGAACTGCAGCTGGGGTGTTCTTGCAAAAGACGGTATTGCACAGCTTCGAATTAATCCGTACCAGGTAGTTGTTCCGGCGATGTTGATCTGTACAACAATGCTTGCTCTGAACCTTCTGGGTGATGGACTTAGGGATGCATTTGACCCGAAACTTCGTGGAACTGAGTAAGAAAGGAGTAGAAAGAGATGGAAAATTTATTAGAAGTTAAAAATCTTACATTCTCCTTTCGTACATACGGAGGAGTCGTAAAAGCAGTACGTGATGTCAGCTTTGAAGTGCGCCCGGGAGAAATCCTCGGTATCGTAGGAGAGTCCGGATGCGGTAAGAGTGTTACCTCATCTTGTATCATGAGATTGAATCCGGAGCCGCCGGGATTTTTTGAAGGCGGAGAGATCCTTTATAAAGGAAAAGATATTCTGAAAATGAATAAAAAAGAACTTCGTCAGATTCGTGGAACTGAAATCGGCTTTATTTTCCAGGATCCAATGACATCCCTGAATCCGACTATGAGAATCGGAAAGCAGATTGAAGAGGTCTTTGTTGGGAAGAAAGGCATGAGCGCCGCTGAGAAGAAGCAGAAAGCACTGGAAATTCTGAAACTGGTTGGTATTTCTGATGGAGAAAAACGATACAAACAGTATCCGCATGAACTTTCAGGTGGTATGAAGCAACGTGTTATGATTGCGATTGCCCTGGTAGGAAGTCCGAGTATTGTTATCGCTGATGAGCCGACAACATCTCTGGATGTTACAATTGAGGCACAGATCCTCGAACTTCTTAAGAACTTACAGAAGACGCTTGGGACATCAATCATTTTGATTACACATGACCTTGGAGTTATTGCTAAGCTTTGTGATCGTGTACTTGTAATGTATGGTGGAAAAATTGTAGAGCGTGGAAGCGTAGATGAAATTTTCTATGAGACTAGTCATCCATATACAAAAGGTCTGATGCATTCAATTGCCAGACTGGATACGGCGAAAGGTGAAAAATTACAGCCGATCGAAGGTACACCTCCGGATTTGTTCTGCCCTCCGGTCGGATGTCCATTTGCAGCCCGCTGCGAATACTGTATGGATATTTGTAATGAAATGCCGCCGGAAACATATCAGTTATCGGACGAACATCAGACTTGTTGCTGGCTGCAGCATGAATTTGCACCGGATACAGATCTGAAAAGAGAAGTAGTGAAGAAAGGAGAGGTTTAATAATGGAAAATATGGAAACAAAACAGCCTCTCGTGCAGGTTAAGAATTTATGCAAATATTTCCAGCTCAACAGAAAAGCTACACTGAAAGCTGTAGATGATGTAAGTTTTGACATTTACAAAGGTGAGACTGTCAGTCTGGTAGGAGAATCCGGATGCGGTAAATCAACCACAGGACGTTGTATGATTCGTTTGTATGATCTGACCAGCGGTCAGGTAATCTATGATGGCAAAGATATTACAAAATTAAGTAAGACAGAACAGAAAGAATTCTGTAAGAAAGTTCAGATGATTTTCCAGAATCCGTATTCTTCGCTGAATCCAAGAATGACGGTTAAGGAAATTGTCGGTGAAGGATTAAAACAGCATGGAATGTCTGCTCAGGAAGTGGATGAGAAAGTTGAAAAACTTCTTAAAACAGTTGGACTTAATAAAGATCATATGTCCCGCTTCCCGCACGAATTCTCCGGTGGGCAAAGACAGCGTATCGGTATTGCGAGAGCACTTTCTGTAGATCCGGAATTCATTATTTGCGATGAACCGATTTCAGCGCTTGACGTTTCGATTCAGGCACAGGTCATCAACATGCTTAAGACCCTTCAGGAGACAATGGGACTTACTTATCTCTTCATTGCTCATGATCTTAGTGTTGTTAAATATATTTCTGACCGTGTGGTGGTTATGTATCTGGGAACAATTGTAGAGACGGCTGAGACGGAAGAACTCTATTCGAATCCGACCCATCCGTATACGAAAGCACTGCTTTCAGCAATTCCGGAGGCGGATCCAAAGAAAGCGAAAGCAAATGAGCGTATTCCAATTAAGGGAGAGATCCCAAGCCCGATCAATCCTAAGAATTGCTGTCGTTTTGCAGAAAGATGCCAGTATGCAACGGAGCGATGTTTTAAAGAAATGCCGAAACTTCACGAGGTGAAGCCGGGGCATAAAGTTGCGTGTCATTTGACTGAAAATATGTAATAAGATGAAGAAGTCTTTTCTATATAGAAGGGGCTTCTTTTTTTGTTGATAAGCTTTATTGACAGTGCTATTAAAAGAGAATATAATTGACTCGTTTGATGGATAATGAGTCAATATGACAAAGCAGGGGGACTTTAGGAGGTAATTTAAATGGATGCAAATAAGTTAAATCGAATTCTTAATCTAATGAAAGAACAGGACGTTCCACAGATGATCATTTCGGATCCTGTGGCAATTTTCTATCTCACGGGAAAGAAGATCGCACCCGGTGAAAGATTGCTTGCACTTTATCTCAATGTGAATGGCGGACATAAGCTTGTGATTAATAAACTGTTCCCGCAGGAAAGAGATTTAGGAGTAGAGCTGGTATGGTATGATGATATTGAAGACGGAGTTGAGGTTCTCAGCAAATTCGTTGAAAAGGATAAGACAATCGGAATTGACAAGACCTGGCCGGCACGTTTCCTTCTCAGACTGCAGGAACTTGGTGCAGGAAGTAAGTTTGTCAATGGATCACTCATTGTAGATGCAGTAAGAAAGATAAAAAGTGAAGAGGAACAAAAGCTGTTAAGAGAAGCATCGCTTGCGAATGACAAAGTGATGGAAGAATTGATCCCGATGGTGGCAAAGGGATATTCGGAAGTTGAGCTTGAGAAGCAGGTACGTGCCTTATATGAAAAATCAGGTCACTCAGGAGTTTCTTTTGACCCAATCACGGCCTATGGTAAATCCGGAGCCGATCCTCACCATGTAACAGATTTTACAAAAGGAAAACGCGGAGACAGCGTTGTCCTTGATATCGGTGGTATTTTGAATGATTACTGTTCTGATATGACAAGAACTGTATTCCTTGGAGAAGTGTCTGATAAAGCACGTGAAATTTACGAGATCGTTAAAGAAGCACAACAAAAAGGAATAGAGGCCGCAAAGCCGGGAAACAGATGGTGCGATGTGGATCTGGCATGCCGTAATTATATAGAAGAAAAAGGCTATGGTGAGTATTTCACACACCGTACAGGACATTCGATTGGGCTTGAGGACCACGAATTTGGTGATGTTTCATCGATCAATGAAGAAATTATTAAGCCGGGTCAGTGCTTTTCCATTGAACCGGGAATTTATCTTCTTGATGAAGGAATCGGAGTGCGAATTGAAGATCTTGTACTTATCACAGAAGACGGATGTGAAGTACTCAATAAATTTAAAAAGGATTTAATCGTTGTTCCGATGGAATCATAAGAGAAACATTTGTTTGGAATTCATGAAATTTTAAGAATTGAGTCGGTTTATTCTGGTTAATTTGGTTGACAAGGTATATAAAAGACGTTATGATATAAAATTGTAATTGTAAATTTTACGTCATATGCGTAATAGAATTGTAACAAAGTCGGGGCGGTTAACTGAATTGATATAGACATAAGAATATGCGCCCACCAGTAGATGAATGAAAGAGAGAGAACATGGGCCAGAAGAGCAGGAGAACACGAAATAACAGCCAAAATCGAAACGAGAGAAATATCAGTAACAGCCGTGAAGTAAGCAGGCGTACAAAGGGCAAAAACCGATATGCTTTAGAAGAGGATAGAAGAACTGCTGTCAGATATTATGATGAGGATGGATATTATCAGTCCGAGCCTAGAAGAAAGAAAAAATCGGCTTCTGTAAAATATGATGATGGTGATGTAAATAATTCGAAAAAAGGCAAAAAGAAAAAGAGACGTGGAAGACGTAAGAATGTGGTCAGCAAGACGATAGGTATCATTCTTGCAATCATACAGTTTGTATTGTCAGTTATGCTTACGGTGAACGTTCTGTTTTTTGATATGCTTACCGTAACTTATATTATGGTTCTGGTAGGAATCCTTCTTATCTTATTGGGAATTACTTTATTGACACAGATTGGTGCGAAGGGTAAAGGAATAGGTGGAAAGATATTCTGCATTTTCATGTGTATCGTTCTTGGAATGGGATCATTCTATATTGGAAAGATTAATAATGCATTCCAGAAGATTACCGGAAGCAATACGATGACCAGTTCGATGGTGGTGGCTGTACGACAGTCGGACAGTGCTCAGAAGTTAACGGATACTTCATATTATACTTATGGGGTACAATTTGCGACGAACTCAGATCAGACGAAATCCACAATCAAACAGATTGAGAAGGAAATAGGCGGCGAGATTACGCAGATTGAATATGCAGATTTGATTGCGGAAGCCAGAGCACTTCTTGATGGAGAAGTGGATGCAATCGTTTACAGTTCCGGACAGACAAGCATTATCAAAGAGCAGATTCCGGAGTTTGAAGAAGAAGTAAGAGTCATTTATAAACATAGCATTGTGGTGCAGATTGAGAATTCCGCATCTGATGCCAGCGTTTCCGAACCGTTTGCAGTATATTTAAGCGGTATGGATACATATGAAGATATTACATCAGGAGACCGAAGCGATGTGAACATTATTGCTGTTGTGAATCCAAAGAGCCATCAGGTTCTTCTGATTACCACACCTCGAGATTATTATGTTCCGATTCCGGGAATATCCGGAGGGCAGTGTGATAAGCTTACACATGCGGGAATTTATGGCATCGAAGCATCTATGGATACGCTGGAAGAACTTTATGATATGGAAATCCCGTTCTTCGGCAGGGTGAACTTTACTTCAATGATTAATATTGTAGATGCATTAGGAGGACTTGATGTAGCTTCGGATGAAGAATTCTATACCGGGGAAGAATCCGGAATGGTTGTACACATTAATGAAGGCGTGAATCATCTGAATGGCAGAGAGACATTGGCATTCTGCCGTGAGCGTCATGCACTTGCAGACGGTGACAATGCCCGAGGAAGACATCAGCAGGCCGTGATCACTGCAATCATTGAGAAAATGATGTCACCTTCTATGCTCAGAGGAGCAGCGGATATCATTGAGAGTGTAAGTGGCGGCGTTGATACAAATTTCAGTATGTCCCAGATTCAGTCCCTTATTAAGACTCAGCTTCGGACAAACGCCAGTTGGAATATTTACTCTGTATCGGCAACAGGTGAGGGTGATAAGCAGTACTGTTATTCATCCGGTGATACGCTTCTCTATGTATGTATTCCCGATGAGACATCAGTGGAGAGTATAATAGATTTGGTGAATCGCGTGGAAGAAGGAGAAGTGTTGGAAGGTTCTACAGTTGTTGGACAATAGAATATAATATACAAAGAATCAGGCATTTGCCATGAAATATTCGTCAAAATATTTCCGGCAAATGCCTTGACTTTTTTTAAGGGATATAATACAATAATCAAGCATGCGAAAAAGCATATGGATGCTTTTGCGTGCTTTTAAACGAATCATGTTTAAAACGTAACCAATTATTACATCATAGGAGGTGAAAGAGATGCCAACATTTAACCAGTTAGTAAGAAAAGGTCGTCAGACAGCTGTTAAGAAATCTACTGCACCGGCTCTCCAGAAAGGATATAACTCTCTGAGAAAGAAAACTACAGACACATCTGCACCGCAGAAGAGAGGTGTTTGTACAGCAGTTAAGACAGCTACACCTAAGAAACCGAACTCAGCTCTTAGAAAGATTGCCAGAGTACGTCTTTCTAACGGAATCGAAGTAACAAGCTACATCCCAGGAGAAGGACACAACCTTCAGGAACATAGCGTTGTTCTGATCCGTGGTGGCCGTGTTAAGGACTTACCAGGTACAAGATATCATATCGTACGTGGAACACTTGATACAGCAGGTGTTGCTAAGAGACGTCAGGCTCGTTCTAAATACGGAGCTAAGAGACCAAAAGACGCTAAGAAATAATCGCTTTTTAAAAGCGAGTTAAGACGAAACAACAAAGTTATCGTATCACAAACAGAACTATGAGGATTATAGTTGGTTGCGGGTTTAATCCAGATATAATGCCCATCTCGGGCAGGAGGATGTCCCGTGAGCTGATGACACATAGAGAGACACATGTGAGTACCGATGAATTATTCAAGCAAAGCTACAGGCTTTGCCAATATGTATAAGGAGGGAAGGACCGTGCCACGTAAAGGACATACTCAGAAAAGAGACGTATTAGCGGATCCGTTATACAATAACAAAGTTGTTACAAAACTTATTAACAACATTATGTTGGATGGTAAGAAAGGTGTAGCACAGAAGATTGTATACGGAGCATTTGAAAGAGTTGCAGCAAAGGCTGACAAGCCTGCTATCGAAGTGTTCGAAGAAGCAATGAACAATATCATGCCAGTACTTGAAGTAAAGGCAAGACGTATCGGTGGAGCAACATACCAGGTACCAATTGAAGTTAGAGCAGACAGAAGACAGGCTCTTGCACTTCGCTGGCTTACATTGTATTCCCGTAAAAGAGGAGAGAAGACAATGGAAGAAAGACTGGCTAACGAAATTCTTGATGCAGCAAACAACACTGGTGCATCTGTAAAGAAGAAAGAAGATATGCACAAGATGGCAGAAGCAAACAAAGCGTTTGCACATTACCGTTTCTAATAATAGGAGGACAAAATCTTGGCTGGAAGAGAATATCCATTAGAGAGAACCAGAAATATCGGTATTATGGCTCATATTGATGCTGGTAAGACCACTCTTACAGAGCGTATCTTATATTATACCGGTGTTAACTATAAGATTGGTGATACTCATGAAGGTACTGCTACCATGGACTGGATGGAACAGGAACAGGAAAGAGGTATCACAATTACTTCAGCAGCTACGACATGTCACTGGACCTTGGAAGATCATACAAAGCCGAAAAAAGGTGCTCTTGAACATCGTATCAACATCATTGATACCCCGGGCCACGTTGACTTTACCGTAGAGGTTGAGCGTTCACTTCGTGTACTTGATGGTGCCGTAGGTGTATTCTGTGCTAAGGGTGGTGTTGAACCTCAGTCAGAAAACGTATGGCGTCAGGCAGACACATACAATGTACCTCGAATGGCTTTCATCAATAAGATGGACATTTTAGGTGCAGACTTCTACAACGCTGTAGAACAGATTAAGACAAGATTAGGAAAGAACGCAATCGTTCTTCAGCTTCCAATCGGTAAAGAAGATGATTTCAAAGGTATCATCGACCTTATGGAAATGGAAGCATATATCTACAACGATGATAAGGGTGATGATATCACAATCTGTGAGATTCCGGATGATATGAAGGATGATGCAGAACTTTACCATCAGGAATTAATTGAAAAGATCTGTGAATTAGACGATGATCTGATGATGATGTATCTTGAAGATGAAATTCCGTCAAATGATGAACTGAAAGCAGTACTGAGAAAAGCTACTTGTGAATGTAAAGCCGTTCCGGTTTGCTGTGGTTCTGCTTACAGAAATAAAGGTGTTCAGAAGCTTCTGGATGCAATCCTTGAATACATGCCGGCTCCGACTGATATCCCAGCTATTAAAGGTGTGGATGAAGACGGAAATGAAGTGGAAAGACATTCTTCTGATGAAGAACCGTTCTCAGCTCTGGCATTCAAGATTATGACTGACCCGTTTGTAGGTAAACTGGCATACTTCCGTGTTTACTCAGGAACAATGAACTCTGGATCTTATGTATTGAATGCAACAAAAGGAAAGAAAGAACGTGTTGGACGTATACTTCAGATGCATGCAAATAAGAGACAGGAATTAGATAAAGTTTACTCAGGAGATATCGCTGCCGCTATCGGATTTAAGTTCACCACTACAGGCGATACAATCTGTGACGAACAGCATCCGGTTATTCTTGAATCTATGGAATTCCCGGAACCGGTTATCGAGCTTGCTATTGAACCTAAGACAAAAGCTTCTCAGGGTAAACTTGGTGAATCACTTGCTAAACTTGCTGACGAAGACCCTACCTTCCGTGCTCATACAGATCAGGAAACAGGTCAGACAATCATCGCAGGTATGGGTGAGCTTCATCTTGAGATTATCGTAGACAGACTTCTTCGTGAATTTAAGGTTGAAGCAAATGTTGGTGCACCTCAGGTTGCATACAAAGAAGCAATTACCAAGGCAGTTGACGTTGATAGCAAATATGCAAAACAGTCCGGTGGTCGTGGACAGTACGGACACTGTAAAGTTAAATTTGAACCAATGGATGCCAACGGAGAAGAAACTTACAAATTTGAATCTACCGTTGTCGGTGGTGCAATTCCGAAGGAATACATCCCGGCTGTAGGTGAAGGTATTGAAGAAGCTATGAAAGCTGGTATTCTTGGCGGATTCCCAGTTGTTGGTGTTTATGCTAACGTATATGACGGATCTTACCATGAAGTCGACTCTTCAGAAATGGCATTCCACATTGCAGGTTCTCTTGCATTCAAAGATGCTATGAAGAAAGCTGATCCGGTACTTCTTGAGCCTATCATGAAGGTAGAAGTAACCATGCCAGAAGAATATATGGGTGATGTAATCGGTGACATCAACTCACGTCGTGGACGTATCGAAGGTATGGATGACCTTGGCGGTGGAAAGATTGTAAGAGGTTATGTACCTCTTTCTGAAATGTTCGGATACTCTACAGACCTTCGTTCAAGAACACAGGGACGTGGAAACTACTCAATGTTCTTCGAGAAGTATGAACCGGTTCCGAAGTCAGTACAGGAAAAGGTATTATCTAATAAAAACGCATAAAAAATGCGAAAAAGGCTTGAAAAACTGTATTATTTGAAATATAATCAGAATTAGCCGAGTAAAAACATCGAAACTAAAAATGCCCAAAGTGGGTGCTATATTTAAGGAGGATATTCAAAATGGCAAAGGCTAAATTTGAAAGAACAAAACCGCATTGTAATATCGGTACCATCGGACACGTTGACCATGGTAAAACAACTTT
>JAXFTO010000066.1:0-12099 GCA_034176745.1 Bariatricus sp.
GAATTGTCACTGTCAGAACGGATCTATGAATGTGGGTGCGGGAATCGGATGGATCGGGATGTGAATGCAGCGATCAATATCCGTGAAGAAGGAAAAAGAATTTTATGCGCATAACTGCGCCTGAAATATGCCCGTAACCGGGCAGAAAAGAACCGCGGGGCACGCGGGGATAGCTGGGGATAGCTTATTGATACTTAGCCCTATCGGGCTATTGAGTAAGAAGCCCCTACTTCAAAGCTTTAGAGCTTAAGTAGTGGGAGCATATCACAAATATATGGTATGATAGTTTCTGTAATATAGTGAAGGAAATAATTATAGTTCAGGAATGCTATGGAGGTGTTCAAATGAGAATAGAGGGAAATGAGAAAGAGATTGCTGCTATGGTGGAATTTCATAATGGAAACAGGGAGGAAGGACTTAGATTACAGGAAGAATTTGCGTCAGAATTTCGAACAGAGTATGCCAATAAGGATCACTGTCCATGTCAGAAAGCTTGTAGATATCATGGGAACTGTAAAGAGTGTGTAGCGATACATCGTGCGCACCAGGAGCATGTTCCGAATTGTATGCGGCCGATCATCAATAAGAAACTGAAAATGATGTCTGAACTTACGGAACATACTTTGGCAAATGAAATAGAAGCACCGAAGGAAGTGCTTAGAAAGGAATTTCAGAGTAAATAAACTGTCTGGGGACGGTGAGTGACAAGACGATTTCGAAGTGGGAGACGGGCAAAGGGTATCCGGATATCACATTGCTTGAACCTATAGCAAAAGCTTTTTCGATATCGGTTACAGAATTGATTTCCGGAAATACGGTCTATAATTCAAACGTGTCTGCGAATATGCTGAGATCCCGGTTCTATATTTGCCCGATTTGCGGAAATGTGATTCACAGCATGGGAGAAGCAGTCGTTCATTGTCATGGCGTGCTCCTTAAAGCCGCAGAGATGGAGAAAGCAGACGAAAATCATAAGATATTGATTGAGAAGATAGAAGATGAATATTATGTCCGTATAGAGCACGAAATGAGCAAAAATCATTATATTTCATTTATTGCGGCGCAGTCTTCTGATAGGATACAGATGGTAAAGCTTTATCCGGAAGGAAATGCAGAGGCAAGAGTTAAGATAAGCGGAGTGAAGAGAATTCTGTTTTATTGTAACAGGGATGGATTGTTTTATGTGGATTTGATGAAAAAAAGTAGTCATTCAATGGAAGCAGATAAAAATGTGAACGTGAAAAGGATTAGAATTGAAGCTGGTAAAAGAACGATTCCGGCACTTATTGTTTCTCCCAAAGTAAAAAGAGAAAATGTTCCCTGTGTCCTTTGGATCCATGGTGGAGGATATTTTTTGGGAATGAAGGAAATGGTTCACATATCTCGTGCCATAGATCTGGTAAAAAATTATGGTGCAGTTGTTATTGCACCCGGGTATAGATTAGCTTTTCAAAAACCGTATCCGGCTGCAATAGATGTTTGTGGGTGATGGAGAACCATTTTATGACGAAACGCTTAAATATGTGGAAAATCTCAAAAATGCAGGTGTTGAAGCTTCTGTGGATGTTTATCACAGCGATATGCATGCTTTTGATATGTTGAAACCCAACTTGGAAATCAGTAAGAAGGCAGCAAAGAAATTTAATGAAAAATTTGAATATGCCATGGAACATTACTTTGCCTGCAATTAGGAAAGGTACTTGGCATGGCGGAGTAGTATGGAGAATATCCCTGTCACCGTGTCGTCAATCATGCGGGCCGCCTTGCGCCGCACTTTTTGAATCAAAGGGAATTGCTCTTTGAAGAGGAAGTTGAGTTTAAGGAAAATGGATATGAAGAAATATCAATGGGACTGTTAATCATACGGAGGTTTGGTTATGGAGTATACATATCATTATGAATCGCCGCTTGGTAGGATTACACTTGCGTCTGACGGAGAGGCGCTTATCGGCCTGTGGTTTGATGGGCAGAAGTATTTTGCTGACGGGCTTGATGGAGAGGTAGAAGAGAAAATACTGCCCGTATTCGAACAGACGATAAGATGGCTAAATATTTATTTTAGCTGTAAGGCACCGGATTTCACGCCACCGCTTCGGATGAAGACCACATCATTTCGCAAAGCTGTCTGGGAAATCCTTCTGACAATTCCCTACGGGGAGACGATGACGTACGGAGAGATTGCGGCTATGGTTGCAAGACAGAAAGGGCTTTCCACCATGTCCGCTCAGGCTGTCGGTGGGGCAGTAGGTCATAATTCTATTTCGTTAATTATTCCGTGTCATCGAGTCATTGGCAGTAACGGAAGTCTAACCGGGTATGCAGGCGGCATTGAGAAGAAAGTGAAGCTTCTTGAAATGGAAGGGGCGGATATGACAGGGATGTTCGTTCCGAAGAGGCGAGCAGCTTTATAAGAAAAAATATTATTTTTAGGAAGGCGAATCTAATGAACACAGCACACTACCATCTTCCGGGATTGTTTGAGTTTTACGATCTATATCACGAGTTTCTACCGTTATTTTACGAGCACAGGGAGTATTTTTATGAGTGGTGCGATATTGGTTCTATATATGGTGCTCCGGCAGATTGTATCTGGGGAGGGGGCCGAGTTGGAGAAGGGGACCAGGACCCGCGTGAGGTACTTGCGCTGATGAAAGAATATGGAATTTCAGCTCGTCTGACCTTTAGTAATTCCTTGCTCAGTGCGGAACATCTTTCGGATAAAAAGTGTAATGCTCTTTGCGCTTTATTCGAGGAAAGGGATGAAGTACAAAATGGAGTCATTGTCCACTCGGATTTATTATTAGAGCATTTGAAAATAAATTATCCGAGACTTTATCTGGTTTCCTCTACAACAAAGGTTCTGACGGATTTTCAGGAGCTTTTAAATGAAGTGAAACGGGATGATTTTCGTTATGTTGTACCCGATTTTCGTTTAAATAAATCATTCGATAAGTTGAATATGATGACCGAATTCCAGAAAGAAAAAGTAGAATTCTTGTGCAATGAATGCTGTTGGTTTGGATGTAAGGACAGGAAAGAGTGTTACGAAGCAGTAAGCCGAAAAAATCTTGAATTAAACGGCCGGGAGCATCGCTGCTTGGCGCCCGGTTCCGATGAAGGATATCGTTTTTCAAAAGCTATGGAAAATCCGGGTTTTATTGGAATCAATGACATAAAAAAAGTATACCTGCCAATGGGATTTACGAATTTCAAAATTGAGGGACGAGGACTTGGAAGCGCTTTGATTTTGGAATTTTTACTTTATTATATGACAAAGCCCGAATATCACCTGCATGTCAGAGAAAGAATTTATTTGGATAATATGTTGGATTTATTTTGAAGACAAGAAAATAAATTCTGTATTATTTTATTATGTTAGGTGATTTTCAAATTAATAAATAATTGATACAATACTATAAAAGGAGGTATAGAATATGCCAGAGATTTCTTTGTTCTATGGAATAAGAGTTACAATGTATTACGAAGACCATAATCCACCATATTTTCATGCTGAGTATAACGGAAACAAGGCTTTGATTGATATTAATGAAGCGAGAGTTATCAAAGGTGTGTTACCTTCTCGCCAATTAAAACTAATTCTTGCGTGGTGTGTCATTCATCAAGATGAATTGATGCAAAATTGGGAACTTTCAAAAGATGGTCTTCCACTTAACAGAATAAATCCATTGGTTTAATAGGGAGGGATTGTATGTTATATGATATTGTACAGGTAGTTCCGTTCGAAGATTATACAGTAGATGTATATTTTGAAGATGGAAAAATAGTATGTTATGATGCAAAACCATTATTAGATAAAAAGGTATTTGAACCATTGAAGAATTTGAATTTTTTTATGAATGCGTGTACAATTCTAAATGGTACATTAGCTTGGGATATAACTGGGGATAGAGACTGCAGTAATTGTATAGATATTGCACCAGATATGCTTTATGAATTAGAGAATGTTAAAGAAAGAATTGCATAGGCTTATTAACAAGGGACGATCCTTCTGTCACGAGGAGCGCCCCTTTGGTGTTTTAGGAGGTATCTTGGTGGAAAAAGACGGATTTAGAATACGGTTGGTAAAGAAAAGCGATGCTGAGAATTATTATACGCAGAATTTTTGCCCACTTAATAAGGAGGTTGCTAGACTGACCGGATCATTGGGGAAAGTGTAATCAATGAAATTGATTGGGATTTGCGTTTGGCAAACTTTCGTATAGGGATTTTCCATTCTGAAGAGAGGGGGAAAGGTATCGGAACCTGGGCGACCGAAGTTACCCGCGATTTTGCGTTTGAAAAATTAAAATTGCATCGCCTGGAACTAGAGGTGTATTCCTTTAATCCTCGCGCAGAAAGAGCGTATTTGAAGGCAGGATTTAGAAAAGAAGGAGTTCGAGGCGTACTTGAATCTGCCTGGGGAGGATTTAACAGTTCTATAGGGGCAAAGTCTGAATATACTTTGAAAATAGATCCGGATGATACCGAAATATACATTTATCGCGGAGATGGTGGGTATAAATTAGTCCTTCAGAAAAATGCAGAAAGCGGAGAATGGGGTTCAGAGTTGCTGAAATAATACATAATAGCCGGTATATTATGATTTTTGAACCAAAGGGCGATGGGCGTGACGAAAAGAGCGTCTTTAGGAGGATGACTGAAATCATGATATTTTGGATTGCAGTCAAACTTGATAAATGTAAAGGATGACTGTAATTGAGATAATCTGAAAAGCGGTCATCAAGCAACGAAACATAACAGATTTCGATAACTTCATGTTTTATAAACTGGTGAATCGGAAGTTGGAGGTGAATAGATGAGAAAGATTTTGATTTTTGCAGGAACTACGGAGGGCAGGCTTCTGGCGGAATTTGCGGGAAGTTTAGAAGCTGATGTTCTTGTCAGTGTGGCAACGGAATACGGAAAGATTTGTCTGGATGAGTGTGAAAATGTACGGGCCTTAGTGGGAAGAATGGATGAAAAAGAGATGGAGGCGTTTTTAAGTCGGGAGCAGGTGGATCTGGTGATCGATGCGACGCATCCGTTTGCGGTGATTGTGACGCAGAATATACGAAATGCGTGTGCATCTTCCGGGACAGAGTACATCAGATGTCTTCGTGCAAAGTGCGAGGAGAAAACTGTAGATGAACTCGAAGGAATGATATGTGTGAACTCAGTGGAGCAAGCCGCAGAGTATCTGAAAATGACCGAGGGGAATATTTTGATCGCGACGGGAAGTAAGGAACTTTCGAAATACACAGTGATACCAAACTACCAGGAGCGCTGCTTTGCAAGGGTATTATCCACGGAAAAGTCGGTCATGGATAGTATCCGGCTTGGATTTGAGGGGAAGCATCTGATCGCCATGCAGGGACCGTTTTCGGAAGAGATGAATCTGGCGACTCTCCGTCATGTAAATGCGAAGTATTTTGTGACGAAAGAATCCGGAAAGGCAGGAGGATTTCCGGAAAAGGTGCACTCTGCAAGAAAAGCAGGGGCGGTACTGGTTACAGTAGGAAGGCCTGAAGAGGATGGACTATCGTTTGAACAGGTATGTGAAGAAATGCTGCGCAGATTTAAGAAGAAAAGTGTTTAAGAATATGGAAAAGAGGAACAGCCCGTAACAGGAGATGATTTGAATCCTGCTGCGGGCTGTTCATTTTGTGATTTTGCTTGGCTCTGAACAGTTACAAAAATTTATACAATTCTTGTCGTCCATTTTGAGCAGTCCCAGACTGCATTTACAACATCTTGGTAGAATTCCGGCTCATGGCAGATGAGGAGAACGGTGCCGCGGTATTCCTGAAGCGCTTTCTTCAGGGAATCTTTTGCATCTACATCCAGATGGTTCGTCGGCTCGTCCAGCATCAGTACATTGGTATCTTTGTTCAGAATCTTACACAGGCGTACTTTGGCTTGTTCGCCTCCGCTTAATACCCGCACCTGGCTTTCAATATGTTTGGTCGTAAGACCGCATTTGGCGAGAGCGGAACGGACTTCATACTGGGTGTAAGACGGAAATTCTTCCCAGATTTCTTCGATACAGGTCGTGCGGTTATTATGATCACCTTCCTGCTCAAAATATCCGGTGAGCAGATTTTCACCCAGTTCGCATTTTCCGGAAAGGGGCGGAACGATTCCAAGAATACTCTTGATCAGAGTGGTTTTTCCGATACCGTTCGCACCGGTGAGGACGATTTTCTGGCCTCGTTCGAGTGTGAGGTTTAGCGGTTTAGAAAGTGGTTCGTCGTATCCAATCACGAAATCTTTTGTTTCGAAGATATATTTTCCTGGTGTTCGGCCAAGGCGGAAATGAAACTCCGGTTTCGGGCGCTCGGCAGCGAGCTCAATGACATCCATTTTATCCAGTTTCTTTTGACGGGACATTGCCATATTCCGGGTAGAAACACGGGCCTTGTTGCGGGCCACGAAATCTTTGAGCTGACTGATTTCCTGCTGCTGTTTTTTGTAGGCAGCCTCAAGCTGAGCTTTTTTCACTTCATAGATTTTCTGGAAATTATCATAATCGCCGACATAGCGGTTCAGCTCCTGATTTTCCATATGATAAATAATATTTACCACTTCATTCAAAAATGGAATGTCATGAGAAATCAGTACAAATGCATTCTCATAATCGGTGAGATAGCGCTTCAGCCAGTTAATATGTTCTTCGTCCAGATAGTTGGTCGGTTCGTCCAGAAGCAGGATGTCAGGCTTTTCCAGAAGAAGTTTTCCGAGCAGGATACGGGTACGCTGTCCTCCGCTTAAATCGGTGACGTCTTTGTCAAGTCCGAGATCCATTAGTCCCAGTGCGCGGGCGACTTCTTCGACTTTGGCATCAATGACATAAAAATCATGTATGGTCAGGATGTCCTGGATTGTTCCGAGTTCCTCCATCAGTGTCATCATGGTATCTTCATCCACATCGCCGAGACGGTTGCAGATGTCATTCATTTTCGTTTCCAGTTTGAAAAGCCAGGAAAAAGCGGATTTCAGTACATCGCGGATGGTCATTCCCTTTTCCAGAACGGTGTGCTGGTCAAGATAGCCGACACGGACATTTTTGGCCCATTCGATTTTCCCTTCATCCGGCATAAGTTTTCCGGTTACAATATTAAAAAAAGTGGATTTACCTTCTCCGTTTGCTCCGACAAGACCGATGTGTTCTCCTTTCAGCAGGCGGAACGATACATCATGAAAAATGGCGCGGTCACCGAAGCCGTGGGAAAGATGTTCAACATTTAAAATACTCATTTTAAAATCTCCTTTGTCATGTACTAGTGACAGTGTCTTGTTCATTATAGTATAGATATTTGGGAAAAGGCAATGGATTTTGCGGAAAAAATGTGGGTTGTCATGCATGTGGAGGATGTGCTATATTGTGTTTGTTAAAGATAGGAGATTGAATTGATATGAAGAAAAAATATCATGCATTTATCGGTATTTTGATATCGATTGCTTTGGCAGCCGGAATTCCCGGATGTGGGAGGTCTGGAGAGCAGAATATTACAGATGAAAAGGCAGAATATGTGAACGAGGAGACGGCGGAGACGGTTCTGGAGCCGCTTGACATCAGTGGTCTTATATATGAATCAGCACTGGAGGTTGAATATGCAGAGGGATTTGCGGTATATTATTATCATGATGGATATAAGCTGATCCGAATAAAGGACGGGGAGGATTACTTTCTGGTGCCGGAAGGAAGTGAAGCGCCGGATGGACTTTCCGAAGAAATCACGGTTTTAAACCAGCCTTTGGATCACATTTATCTGGCGGCGACTTCAGCAATGGCACTTTTTGATGCTCTTGATTCGCTGGCCTCGATTCGTTTAAGCGGAACGCAGGCATCCGGCTGGTATATTGAAAATGCGGTAAAAGCTATGGAGTCGGGAGAGATTCTTTTTGCAGGAAAATACAGTGAGCCGGATTACGAATTATTGATAGATGAGGAATGTGACCTTGCGATTGAATCCACCATGATCCTTCATTCACCGAAGGTGAAGGAAATGCTGGAAATGGTGGACATCCCGGTATTCATCGATCGGTCCAGTTATGAGAAACATCCGCTTGGAAGAACGGAGTGGATCAAGGTTTACGCTGCGATGCTGGATAAAGAAGAGCAGGCGGAGAGATTTTTCAAAGAGCAATCGAAAGTCATTGAAGAATTGAAGGATTTTGAAAATACGGAGAAGACGGTTGCTTTTTTCTATATCAGTACAGATGGGACGGTTGTGGTACGGAAGACGGATGATTATATCCCGAAGATGATTGAAATCGCGGGAGGACGCTATATTTTTAAAAATCTGGAAAATACAAAAAGTAACAGCGCAGCGGTCAACATTTCCATGGAAGAATTCTTTGCGGAAGCGGTAGATGCAGATTATCTGATCTACAATTCCTCCATCGATAATACACTGGAAACGGTGGATGAACTTTTGGCAAAAAATGAACTTTTTGCGGATTTTAAGGCGGTCCGGGAGGAAAATGTATGGTGTACAGGAAAATATTTATACCAGGCAACGGATATTGTGGGAAATCTGATTACGGATATACATCTGATGATAACAGACGGTGATGAGGATGAAATGACATTTTTATACAGAGTGAAAAGTGAGGAAGAATGAGAAAACCGGAAAGAAAAGAGAAAGAAAATACAAGGGGATATGAGATGAGAAGGAGAGCACGGTATACGGTGGTGTTTGTTGGTCTTTTTGCGGCCTTTTTTGCCATTATCGTGCTGAATATCAATACAGGAAATGTGAAGATTTCGTTGGGAGAAATCTTTAGAATCCTTATGGGGAAGGCAGTGAATGATACGAATTACAGTATCATCTGGAAAATCCGTCTTCCGCGTGTGCTGATGGCGGCAATCCTCGGAGGAGCACTGTCTTTATCCGGATTTTTGCTTCAGACCTTTTTCGCAAATCCGATCGCGGGTCCTTATGTGCTGGGAATTTCATCAGGAGCGAAAATGGTAGTCGCACTGACTATGATCCTTTTCCTGGAACGATTTCACAGTGTCTCTTCGTATACGCTGATCGTGGCGGCGTTTATCGGATCGCTCATCTCCACCGGATTTATTCTTCTGATTTCTAAAAAGATTGACCACATGGCAACGCTTCTGGTCGCAGGTATTATGGTTGGATATATCTGTTCGGCGGTCACGGATTTTGTTGTTACATTCGCGGAGGATTCTGATATTGTGAATCTCCACGGATGGTCTCAGGGAAGTTTTTCCGGAATGAGTTGGAGCAATGTAAGGGTGGCGGTGATTCTGGTAGGAATTACACTGGTGATAACGTTCCTGTGTGCGAAACCCATTGGGGCGTATCAGCTGGGAGAGGATTACGCCCGAAGTACGGGAGTCAATATTCAGGTGTTCCGGGTGCTTTTGATTCTGTTGTCCAGTATTTTCTCGGCCTGTGTGACTGCATTTGCAGGGCCGGTTTCCTTTGTGGGTATTGCAGTTCCGTTTTTGATTAAGCAGATGCTAAATACGGCAAAACCCCTTATTGTGATTCCAGCGACATTTCTGGGAGGAGCGGTGTTCTGCATGATGTGTGATCTGATCGCCCGTATGGCGTTTGCGCCTTTGGAACTGAATATCAGTACGGTGACTTCAATTTTTGGTGCACCGATTGTTATTTTTATAATGCTTCGTAGACAGAAGGGAAGAGAATAATGGAAGATGAATATTTGAAAATACAGGACATGACGGTCGGATACCACGGGAAACCGTTAATCTGCGACATTTGCACCGAGATTAAGCAGGGGGAGATCCTGACGCTGATTGGTCCGAACGGTGCCGGGAAATCAACCATTTTAAAAAGCATTACGCGCCATTTGAAAATGCTTCATGGTAAGGTGTTGATCGCTGAAAAGAACATCAGTAAAATGACAAACACGGAATTTGCCGAGAAAATAGCTGTTGTATTTACCAGACGTATGAAGACCGAGCTGATGACCTGTCGTGATGTGGTGGAGACGGGCCGCTATCCTTATACGGGACGCCTTGGAATTCTGACGAAAAAAGATAAATTGAAAGTGGAAGAAGCGATGGAGGCAGTACATGTAAGTGAACTTGCCAACCAAAGCTTCCAGGCAATCAGTGACGGGCAGAGACAGAGAATCATGCTGGCACGTGCAATTTGCCAGGATCCGGAGGTGATGGTTCTGGATGAGCCGACTTCATTTCTGGATATTCATTATAAACTGGAATTGCTCACGATACTTCGAAAACTGGCAAAAGAGCAGAAGATTACGGTAATTATGTCTCTGCATGAAATCGATCTTGCACAGAAGATATCGGATAAGATTCTATGTGTAAAAGGTGACAGAATCTTCCGGTACGGGAAGCCGGAAGAGGTGTTTGAAGAAGAAGTCATAAGAGAGCTTTACGAAATCGATAACGGATTTTATGATCCGTGCTTTGGAAGTCTTGAACTCCCGAGAACGGAGGGAGAACCAGGGATTTTTGTGATTTCCTCCGGAGGTACGGGAATTCCGGTTTATCGGAAACTGCAAGAGGAAAATATTCCATTTGCAGCAGGAATTCTATATAAAAATGATTTGGATTATCACCTCGCTAAAGTGCTTGCGGCGAAAGTAATCGAAGAAGAGCCGTTTGAAAGAATCAGTGCCAGGGCATACCTGGAAGCAAAGAAAATGGTGGAGCAAAGCGAAATGGTCATCGATGCCGGAGTGATAACCGGTGAATGCAACCGTAAAATGGAAGATCTTTTGGAGGAAGCAAGGATGGCGGGCAAGCTTTTCAAATGGCAGGGTAAGGAAACGTTGAAATATTTCATGAGTAAGAGGAAAGAAAGCCAGGAGGTGCGTAGATGAAAAGTGGCATGGTTCACGTATATTGTGGTGATGGAAAGGGAAAAACAACAGCGGCTACCGGGCTTGCTGTGCGTGCTGCAGGCTACGGTATGAAGATATTATTTGTGCGTTTCCTGAAAAATGAAAATTCTGGGGAACTTAAGATTCTGGATGCCATACCTGAAATTGAAGTGATGCATATGACGAAAAGCTTTGGTTTTTATAAGACTCTCGGAGCGAAAGAAAAAGAGGAGGCCATCAAGGCCTATAAAGATTTGTGGGAGATGGCAATAAAGAAAGTGGAAGACGGTTCTTATGATATGCTTGTTATGGATGAATTTATGGCGGCATACCAGTATGAGATGATCGAACATGAATCGGCTCTACATTTTCTGAAGAATCGCCCGGAAGGACTGGAAGTCGTCCTGACCGGAAGAAATCCTGAATCGGAAATTCTGGAAATATCAGATTATGTGTCAGAGATCGTAAAGAAAAAGCATCCTTTTGATCAAGGAATTTATGCCCGGAGAGGTATTGAATATTAGAAAACAGAAAGGAAGTAGAAAAAGATGAAATGGATGATTGCATCCGACATTCACGGGTCGGAATATTATTGTAAGAAAATGCTGGAGGCTTATGACAGAGAAAATGCCGGAAGACTTCTGTTGCTCGGCGATATTTTATATCACGGACCGAGAAATGATCTGCCGAAAGAGTATGCTCCGAAAGCGGTGATCTCGCTTCTTAACGCAAGAAAAAATGAGATTCTCTGTGTGCGGGGGAATTGTGATACTGAAGTGGATCAAATGGTGCTCGAGTTCCCGGTTCTTGCGGATTATTGTATCGTATGCGATGGAAATACAACGATGTATGCAACCCATGGACATTGCTATAACGAAAAGAATCTGCCGCCGATCCAGAAGGGAGATATTTTGATGAACGGACACACTCATGTGCCGAAATGTACGGAACACGAAGAATATGTTTATATGAATCCAGGCTCCGTTTCCATTCCAAAAGAAGAGAGCCATCATGGGTACATGATTCTGGAAAATGATGAGTTTATCTGGAAAGATCTGGACGGAAACGAGATCATGAGGTGGAAAAAGAGAGAATAGGAGAAGCGGAAAATTGAACGACAAGTTCAATGACAACCGATTTAGTATCTGCTATAATAATACTTGTCCAGAAGAAATGCAGAACAGTCTGAGGAATATGAGTTGCAGGACGTTTTGCATTTTGGATGAACAGGGGAATCCGGTCTTGAGCATGGCA
>JAXFTO010000067.1:0-2099 GCA_034176745.1 Bariatricus sp.
GATATCAATACTTGGGGCGGTGCATACTCGGGTACACTGAACTTCTATACAAAAATTGTAGTTATTAATGCACAGTAGAAAACAACATAGTCTTTCAAGGTATCATTTCATGCGAAGAATTAGGGTTTTGGCACTTCTTAGCCTGATCTGTTTTCTGAGTTTTTCCAGGGCTGCGCTGGCTCAGGAAACAGAGCAGGAAAATTATGCCGGGAGTACAAATGTCAAAGCTTATGTGATAGCAGCTTCGGAAGATATTCCTGAAAAAGATGGTGAACAGCCCAAGGATAGCGGTGAAACGGATGTAAAAACAGGAGATGAAAGCCGGATAGTATTTGGGGCGGTCTTGTTATTGATGTCCGGTACTGTGCTCTTATGCGGCGTAAGGAAAAGAAGGCTTAAGTGAATATGTTTGGGTTTCAGCCCTCTGCCGACAGATCGTTATGACTGTCAGCGGAGGGCTGATTTATGAAAATGTATGGTTTATCTGAAGTGCCGAAAGAGTATTAGGTTATCGAAAGAAAGGAAGGAACAGATAATGCAAGCGGCATATTTTGTAATGTTAATGATTTCTATAGGCTATGTATTTTTTCTGATGAGCAGATTTCAAAAGCATATTTCGGTGTATTATATTCTTATGACAATCGCAGTTGTCATCGTAAATCTGGGTTATGTGCAAATAGCCGGAGCAAAGACGGAGGAGGCAGTTTTGCTGGGGAATCAAGTATATTGCCTGGCATATCCTTTTTTGCTGCTGTTCACAATCCAGGCCATTGCGGATTTGTGTAAAACTCGCATTCCGGCAGCTGTCAGGGTGCTGTGCATCTGTATTTGCCTTACTATATTTCTGGGAGCATCCTCCGCTGGAAGGGTGGACTGGTACTACCGCGGTGTGAAGATGGTGATACGCGATGGCTACACTTTTCTGCAAAGAGAATACGGCCCGCTTCATTTGCTGAGCCCGATCTACATAGTGTTAACGCTGGGGTGCGGACTGATTATTGTTGCCAATGCGCTGCGCAAAAAGAAACATGTGTCCCACTTTGTCAGTGTAGGCTCTCTTTGTCTGTTGATTCTGTGCAGTGCCACCTTCGTGGGAGAGCGAATGGTGGGGCTGAAGGTAGAGTTGCTGCCAATCGCCTATACCATTTGTGCGGGTGGAATTCTTTTGCTGTTGAACCGGGTGGTCACTTATGATGTAAAGGGTATTTCCAGAGAAGCCATTGAGGAGAGCCGGGAGTATGGTTTCGTGATCTGTGATGGTAAATTTCGCTTATCTGGTGCAGATGAGCAGGCCAAGCACTGGTTTCCGGAGTTGAATAAACTTAAGATTGATTACCGAATTCAGGATTTTTCTACGGATTTCCTGCGTCAGCTACAAAAATGGGTTGTGACAGGGGATTCTCAGAATGTTGTTTACTTTGAGCGTGAGGGTAGAATTCTGGAAGTCAGCCATTCCGTCCCTGAGATGAACCGGAGGATCCTGCATTGTATCCGTATTCGAGATGACACCCCACAACAGCAGTACCTCAAATTGGTGGAGCGATATAACGTAGAACTGGGCGAGCAGGTGAAGGAGAAAACTGCCCGGCTGGTGGAGGTACAGAACGACATCATCGTCAGCATGGCAAGTATCGTTGAAAACCGGGATAACAATACCGGCGGCCACATCCGACGCACCAGCGACGTGGTGAGAGTGTTCGTAGAGCATCTGTTGGTCACGGATTATTCCTCTGCATTGACTCGGGAGATTGCGGACAAGATTATCAAAGCCGCGCCTCTGCATGACTTCGGAAAGATTGCCATTCCTGACAGCATTCTCAATAAACCGGGTAAATTTGTTTCAGAGGAGTATGAGATTATGAAGCTCCACTCCCAAAAGGGTGCTGAAATCGTAGCTCGGATTCTACAGAATTCCGATGACCTTCAATTTAAGAACATTGCCGTGAATGTGGCTCACTATCATCATGAAAAGTGGGATGGTACGGGGTATCCCTGCGGATTTGTCCAGGAGGAGATTCCTTTGGAAGCCCGGATCATGGCACTGGCGGATGTGTTTGACGCATTGGTGAGCAATCGAGTATACAAGGGGCAGTTCAGCT
>JAXFTO010000068.1:0-3618 GCA_034176745.1 Bariatricus sp.
TATATCAGAAGCGAATACATCGTGTATACGATTACAGAATCCGGTTTAGCGGATGTGTATTTAGATGCTTCGGATGGTGTGCCCATTACTGTTAGCGTAGACAACGGTAAAACGGCAAGTTCTACTACAGTTCCAGATTCCATGCGTATAGCGATTACCACACAGAATCTGGAAGATGATGGTAAAACACCAACGGGAGAAGAAACCTTGCGTGTTGTATACGCTCCGAAAGCAGTAAGCGGAAGCGGTAATGATTCACAGGCAATCGATGGCAAATGGACTTATATTGATGGCACGAAACCTGCCGAGGTAACATATAAGCATGTCTACGACACAACGTACATAGATCAGAGCAGTAAAAACTGGGCAGTTGAAAAAGATGGAGAAGCCTTTGTTTTTCCAACTGGGCAGACAGAAGCTACATCTGAAGCAATTGCAACGGATGTCGGATACAACGGTATCATGCTCCGTGTGTATATCTGGATGGAAGGTACCGATGCTGATTGTGTGAACAATGCGGCGGCAGAAGATGAAGCCACATATAGTGTTACCCTTAAACTTGCTGGTGTAGCATCCTAATAAAAATTAACAGTGCAAACTCCTTGCTTTATGTTATACGAAGCAGGGAGTTTCTTTTTACGGGAGTTTAGCTTAAGTTTTATTGCCTATAGATAAATCATCCCGTAAATATACCAGTCTCTGCCCCTCTTTTTCAGTACATCTGATGATTTGCTATTTCCCCCAAAAGTGATATAGTCTTATAACTAACAAAGGCCATCAGGCAGAAGAGAGGATTGGTATTATGGTAAATAAACAGGATTCATATTGGATGGAATGCACACTTGACGAAAAGGTAGACCAGAAGGTGTGTGAATATTTAAGGGAGCATCACGCAGAATACCGGAACACGAAACAGAAAATGAAAGAACTGGTGGAGCAGTATCCAAGTGTGCAGGCTGTGTTTGAGACAGATGATGCGGTTATGCTGACTGTGGAAGAACATGAGATATTACACACATATTTCCAGTTGGAAAGTAGCGCAGAATTGATTGAAAGAGAGTACCATTTCTACATGGGTTAGTCCATGATGTTTTCTTACGGAAGTATGCTTGCAAAATTGAAGAAAGAAATCATGAATCCAGAAGAAGGAGCAACAGGCCGTCTTCTGGATTTTTTCATGGAAACAAGAACGGATGAGCTGGAAAGGGAATTGAGGACACAGAATCAGCAGTACCGGGAAGCACTGGACGAGATCAAGAAATATGAAGAGGAAATACAGAAATTGAACCTTCCCAAAGCGGTGAGGGTTCAAATTGACCGTTATGTAAGTGCGATAAACTGGCGGTGGGTACTATGCTGGGATTTCCTTTACAGATCGGGCATGAAGGATGTATTGCTTCTTTTCGAGAACCGATAGACTTTCAAAAGAAAAAGTTTAGAATGTCCTTTATTAGAAACAACGATAAAAACAGATTTGTACTCCATGTAGAAAAACTTCTCAAACTTTCCCCCGGTCTGTCATCTGTTTAGTGTGTCAGGCACCGAGTTCTCCAATGCCATTATTCTGGTCCAACTAAACCATATTTTTCAAAACCCATTGCAACAGCCCTGTTTATCTGGCTTTTCGGTGACCTCCCTACTTCAGCAGGCTGGCACCAGTTTAATAACTCTGTAACATTTTTTCTTTCTTTTTTAGATTTATTTGATTTTCCCTATTGACAGACATGAAAAAATGTGCGGCCGCCTTATCTGATTACAATCAGATAAGGCGGCCCTTAGATTATCAAGATGTTTTGATCCCACTCAAAAAAACATAATCTAAGGAGCACATTACTATTATGAACGATTATCCTTCAAAAGTAAAAGAAAAATTGAACTCAATTATCAAAGATATGGCCGATCACCACTGGCTGTTCACCAATAATCCTGGTCGTGACTTTTCACGTCAGCATCTTGGCAAGCTTTCCTTCTACGATACCATGCGCATTATTGTCGGCATGGGAAAAGGAAGTACTTCGGATGAGATTATGGATTACTTCGATCTGGATCCTGCTCTCATACCTTCACAGTCCGCTTTTAACCAGCGCAGATCTCAGATCTCTCTTTCGGCTTTTGAGTATCTTTTCTCTGAATTCTCCGCTTCCTTTCCCGCAACTACTAACAAATTCAAGGATCACTGCATTCTGGCTTTTGACGGATCTCATGTTGTCTATACAACGAATGCAGAAATTATAGAAGACTACAACAAACCTCGTCTTATCGATTACAAAGGCTACAACCATATGCATTTAAATGGTTTTGTAGATGTGATCAGTAAGGCCTTCCTTGATGTCGTAATTCAGCCGGGACAGAAGCCTGATGAGCGCGGCGCAATGCGTTCCATGCTTGACCACTTTCACCCTGACGATCCACAAAAATATATTATCACTACTGATCGTGGATACGAATCCTATGACCTTATCTTTCAGTGCGAACTCAAAAAACTCAACTATGTTTTTCGTGTAAAATCGCCGTCATCCAGCAGAAGCATGCTGTCCTCGTACGTCTCTGAACTTCCTGATGACCAGGAAGAATTTGACGTCTTAATAAGAAGATTCTTTACCGACAAATATACAAAAATCATGAAAGAACAAGGTGACGTGTATCATTATATGAATCCATATAAGACCATTCCAAATTTTCAAAAACTGCTTGATGGAAACCATCTTCGGTATCTGCAGTTTAGAGTTTTAAAGATCAAAACTGCTGAAAATACTTACGAATATATCATCACAAATCTCCCCTTCTCCTTTGATATAAACGACATCAAAGAAGCTTACCACTGGAGATGGGGCATCGAAGTATCCTTCCGTTACCTGAAACATGCGAATGGTCTTCTTCACTTTCACTGCAAAAAGCCTGAATTCCTAAAACAGGAAATCTATGCAAATCTGGTGCTGTATAATTTCGGAATCTTTCTCGCCAATGAAGCAGCCGAAGAAAACAATCGCAAAAAGCGAAAATCAAACAATAAATTTACCTATGACGTCGACATATCTACTGCTCTTAAACTGGCAAGAAAATATTTTGTTCGAAAAGACACCGGTAAATGCATTGATATAATTAAACTAATGACCAAATATGTCCATGCCGTCAAAACCGAATTCCGCCAGTTCAGCAGGCCGCTTCGTGGAATAGGTGCAATTCACTTCGGATACCGATGACATATCCTAACTGAATATTTCTATCGACAGATGAAAACCATCTGTCTTTTTGTCGTGCCATAATTTCTGCTTTATCCGTCATTTTAGGCAATTCACACCAACTTATATACCATAAGCTACGCATCGAACACTTTATCGAACATCCAGCTTAATGGCATTGCGTATGCAAAGGAAGAGGCGTGATTGTGACGGAGCTTGTGTTTATGGATCCTGTCACTACGGTGTGTGAAGCCTGCGAGGGAAGCCGCTACAGTAAAGAGGCGCTGTCCTACAGCTATCAGGGGAAAAATATTGAAGAGATCCTGGCCATGACGGCGGAAGAAGCCGGGGAGTTTTTCCGGGAGAACAGGAAAATCAGCAAAGCACTCAATGCCATGAAGGAAGTGGGAATTTCCTATCTGACCCTGGGGCAGCC
>JAXFTO010000069.1:0-3343 GCA_034176745.1 Bariatricus sp.
CGCCTTCGCCTCGACCATCCGGAAATATTCTGGACTCCTGGCTATAAATACAAATATTATCAAGATTCCCCCAATCTCATTTTTATTCCGGAATATCTGTTTGAAAAAGGAAAAATAAAAGAACATCAGAAAGCGATGAAATCCAGAGTCGAAAAGCTTGCTCGTCCGGCAATGCATTTATCCGAGGTGGAAAAGGAGCGATATGTTCATGACTTTATTTGCGAAAACATTCATTACGATAAGCTGAAAAAGCCATATTCTCATGAAATCATCGGTCCGCTTGGACAAGGTGTAGGAGTATGTGAGGGGATTGCTAAATCTGTAAAGATTCTTTGTGATGCATTAGGAATCTGGTGTATCATTACTGTTTGCGGAAATAATCCTGACAAGGGAATCAAGTATCGCCATACATGGAATATCGTGAAAATCGGCGGGAAATATTATCATCTCGATGCGACCTTTGACAATACTCTTGGAAATGGTGAAGCGCGGTACGATTATTTCAATCTTGACGATAAAAGCATTTTCAGGGATCATGAACCATTGATCGTCCCTGCACCTTCTTGCGTAGATGGAGATCATTTCTACTATAAAGAAAAGAAATTATCATTTACCAAAAAGGAAGAAGTTTATAAGCGGGCACTTCAGGCGGCAAAGAAAGGGAAAATGTTTACGTTTCACTGGCGCGGAGGCTATCTGACGCGAACAGTGCTTGAGGAACTTTTGGATCTGATACAGAAGGCCGGAGAGGAAAAAGGAAAACATGCCAGAATCAGTTTGAACTGGTCTCAAGCTGTGATACGATTTGATTTTGTGGAAAGTTCTGTACAGTCTGAAGTTGTAGTAGAAGAAGCAAACGAAGGGGAACGGGAATAGTGGACACATTATCTATGCTGCAATAGCTTGGATGCTTCATCAAAATGTTCATGCAGAAGCGGTGGATTTATGAAGGATGGAGTGGAGCTTTAGGTTCATTTGATGATCTGGAAGAAAGGGCTGTAAAGCGAAAAGTGGAAGTGGAGAGTTATAGGAATTGTATATAAAAGTATTGCATTTTCCATGCTACAGGGACTATACTTCGAGTAGATATTCGGAGGTTGAATCATTATGGCAGTTTATTTTGGAAATTCAAAGGATGTAGGTTTGGTCATCTCGTCTGCCCAGGCGGAGAATCAGGCGATTCTTACGATATTAAATGTTGAAGAACTCCATGAGATGGATCAAACTTTTAGCCATTATAAAGAATTAATTCATAGTATGGACTCGATTCAATATTGCAAAGTGGAAGTGTTCCGGGATTGTATATTGGGAACACTTCGCATTCCGCAGAAAGGGGAACTGTGTAGTCCCCTGATGACGTTTGGTTTTTATTTATCGGAGAAGGAACTGTTTTTTGTCGAAGATAAAGGCGATCTGAAAAAATGGATAGAAGGACACATGGACAGACTTCAGAAGGTGCACTCTACGGATGAACTATTCCTGCAATTTATGGAGCAATTGATTGAAAATGATATTTTGTATCTATCTCAATTTGAAAATGAGATGGAGGATATTGAAGATGTGTTGGAGAAGAAAGTTCCGGCTGATTTTTTTGCAGTACTGACAAAATACAGACGAAAGCTTTCTGAGATGAATGCATATTATGAGCAGCTGACCGCAATCGGAGAACTGATACAATCTCATGATAGCTTTTCAATGGTAACGTGTGCCGAAGCGTGGGAGCGATACACGCTGCGTACGGAACGTTTGCATGATCATGTGCACCTTCTGCAGGAGAATGTACTTCAGCTTCGTGAATTGTATCAGTCGCAGCAGGATTCACAACAGAATAAAGTGATGTGTATTCTGACGGTTGTCACAACATTGTTTCTTCCTCTTACACTTTTGACCGGATGGTATGGAATGAATTTTGTGAACATGCCGGAACTAAGTTGGAAATATGGGTATCTGGTTGTGATCCTTGTGGCTGTTTTAACGGTTGTGCTGGAGATTATTTATTTTAAAAAGAAGAAATTTTTCTAAAGTGAAGAGAGTGCTTATAATTACAGATGAGATTCAGATTCCGCAGCCGGATACGTTCTTCGAGAAAGTTTGAAATTCAGGGCAGTTGGAGATTGCTGCCCATTTTCTTCACCATATGAATTAGATTAACATGAAAAAAGCACACACAGAATTCTTGTACAGAAAGAGGGAGAAATTAGATTAACATAAAAACTGACAGACCATGCAAGAAATCATATGACCCGATAACAGTGATGGAGGAATTATTATCCACGGTGGATACTGTCTTTGAAGAGAAGCAGGAGCTCAAGGCAACGGCTGCTGAGCTTGGCCTGGCAGAACTGAAAGTCAGAAAACTTTTGATCACCAGTGGGAAGCTGCGTTACCCCGTGACAGAACAGATAGAGAAATTGAAAAAAGCCGGGAAGAAGCCGGAGGAGATACAGAGTATCCTTGGCTTATCCAGAGCTTCCATCAATGCGTATCTGCCTTATTCCAAAGTCCCCTATAAAGAATCCGAAGTCTCGGCCAACGCAGATCGGTGTGAGTTGTATCGAAAAAGAAAAGTGGCGGTGGAGCAGATTATGGATGCCGATACCCTGTGGAATGCACTGCTTCTTTTTCAAGGATACAAATTCCACACGATAACCGGATTGCAGTTTTCCTACGAAATCAGAAAAGGACGAAGCGGAGAGTATACAAAGGAGCTGTGGATCGACCGGAGAGGGGAATCGAAGTCACTCACCATGTCCACTGTTTTGAGAGCGTATGAGAATAGCATCGGTGCGGGAATTGTGGAACGTCCTAAGGCTCTGGGGGATCTGCGCGGTGTCTCATATATTTACCCGATATTTTATCGATTTGGTCTGATTGAGGTACCGGAGAAAGTGAAAGAGATACTGAATGGGAAGAAAAAGTTAGCTTTCTTAAAAGTCCATCGCATAGGGTGATAGACAAGCCTTTGGCTCACTAATAATATACTCAAAAATCGTCGAAAATGCAACAGGTTGAGTGCGGTAGATCACGCATAACATAGCGAAAAAAGTCTCTGAGATTGGCTTGCTACTCACCGGCCTCTGAGGTACAATAAAGCTGAAATGGTTCAGGAAGAAATGTGCCAGCCGGGAAAGGAGGATGGGCCGAATGCAGAAAAAGAAACTTCCTGTTGGAATAGAGGATTTTGAAGAAATCCGCACAGAAGGCTTCTATTATATAGATAAGACAGGTCTCATCCGCGACTTGCTGAATAATTGGGGGAAGGTCAATCTGTTCACCCGTCCTCGCCGTTTCGGAAAGACGCTGAACATGAGTATGCTAAAAAACTTCTTCGAGATCGGAGCGG
>JAXFTO010000070.1:0-13064 GCA_034176745.1 Bariatricus sp.
TCCGTATGAATCTGGCACTCCCATTTTCTAGAGTGAAGGAAGCGTTTGATCGATTGGATAAATACGTATTTGTTGATAAATAAGGAGGAAAAAAATGAGTAATACATATGATTTACCAGATAACTTTGATGATTTTGTTGATGCACGCAAACAAGGCTTTTTGAGAGTAAAAGAATTTGTAGAAAATGGAGGTCATTTGGCTGGTTTCCTGTGTTCTTACACTCCGCTGGAGGTTCTCGATGCAGCCGGAGTTGCCAGTGTTGCACTTTGTGGTATGAGTAATGAAACCGTTGCAGATGCAGAAAAAGTGCTTCCTAAGAATCTTTGCCCTTTGATTAAAGGAACCTATGGATTTGCCTACACACAGAAATGTCCATATACTTATTTTGCGGATATGATCATTGGAGAAACTACATGTGACGGAAAGAAAAAAATGTACGAGCTTCTGAATGATCTCAAAGAGACCTATGTCCTTCATTTGCCTCAGAGTCAAGAGCGCAGTTATGCAGGTGATATCTGGTATGAGGAAGTGAAGCTTTTGAAGGAAAGACTGGAAGAAAAGTATGGAGTAGAAATCACAGACGAAAAACTCCGTGAGGCAGCACATATACGAAATGAGATTCGCAAGGCACAAAAAGAACTTGCTGAACTTCAGATTGCAGAGCCACCAATGATCAAATCAACGGAATCGATGCTTGCCATGCAGCAGGGAACCTTTACTTTTGACGTACACCAGCAGCTTGCAAACTTTAAAGCAAAAGTAGAGAAAGCAAGAACAGCCTATGAAAATGGAGAACGACCGGTAGATATTTCTGCAAAGAGAATTCTTCTTACCGGCTGTCCATCCGCAGGTGTAATCAAAAAAGTTGGTATGGTAATTGAAAATAATGGTGGAGTTATTGTATGTCAGGATGATTGTGGGGGAGAAAGAACACAATCTCTTCTTGTTGATGAAGATGCAGGTGATATCTTAAGAGCAATTTCTGACCGTTATCTTCAGATTAACTGTTCTGTTATGACGACTAATAATGGACGACTGGAACATATGAAAAAGATGATAAAGAAGTATAAAGTAGATGGAGTCATTGATGTGGTACTCCATGCTTGCCATACTTTTAACGTTGAATCAGCAAGAGTCGCAGATATGTTGGAAAAAGAAGGCGTTCCATTTATGAAAATTGAAACAGATTACTCAGAATCTGACAGTGGACAGATTGAGACTAGAATTGCTGCGTTCCTTGAAATGTTATAAGAAATAGGCTGCAAATAAAGTAAAAAAATACTTGCGAACCGTAAAGAAATATGTTATTATAATCTACGGTTCGTGATACGCCGGCGTGTCGGAATGGCAGACGAGGCAGACTCAAAATCTGTTGCGGGCAACCGCGTGCGGGTTCAAGTCCCGCCGCCGGCATTTAACCCTTGAATTGTTTCAAGGGCTTTTTTATTATCTGAATTAGATTTGTTATAGTTACAAATAGCAGGAGGTTGCGTGTATGAGTAAAATCGTATTGATTGATGGACACAGTATTTTGAACCGGGCATTTTTCGGCCTTCCGGATCTGACGAATGCGGAAGGCCTTCATACGAACGCAGTTTATGGATTTTTGAATATTATGTTTAAAATACTCGAAGAGGAAAAGCCGGACTATCTGACGGTGGCTTTTGATGTACATGCACCTACTTTCCGACACGAGATGTATGCAGAATATAAGGGTACGAGAAAGCCCATGGCGGAAGAACTCCGTGAACAGGTTCCGCTTATGAAGGAAGTTCTCCATGCGATGGGAGTTCGCACAATCGAACAGGCCGGACTTGAGGCGGATGACCTTTTGGGAACTCTGTCAAGAAGGTGTGAAGAGATGGGAATGGAAGTTGTCATTATTTCCGGAGACAGGGACCTTCTTCAGCTCGCTACAGACCATGTGGAAATCCGTATTCCGAAGACGAAGCGTACCGGAACGGAGATTGAAGATTATTATGCTGCCGATGTGAAGGAAAAATATCTGGTCACACCGAAGGAGTTCATTGATGTAAAAGCTCTGATGGGAGATACTTCTGATAATATTCCGGGAGTTCCAAATATCGGAGAGAAGACAGCGACGAAGATCATCGCGGAATACGGTTCGATTGAAAATGCGTATGAGCATGCGTCCGAACTGAAGCCGCCGAGAGCTTCTAAGAATCTTGTAGAATTCTGGGAGCAGGCGAAGATGAGTAAAGTCCTTGCAACCATCAATGTGACGGCAGATTTCCCATATGAACTGGAAGATGCAAAGCTTGGCAATCTCTATACCGAGGAGGCTTACGTCTATTTTCAGCGGCTGCAGTTCAAGAACCTTTTGTCCAGATTTGAAGTACAGACAGGAAATGATCTGGAAGATACGTTTTCGGTCATTCATACAAAGAAAGAAGCAGAGAAGATTTTTGACGATGCGAAGAAGGCAGAAACTGTCGGAGCAGTTGTATATAAGCAGACGAAGAATGTGCTTCCGCTTTTTGCGGATCATGCAGACCTTGGGGGAATTGCTCTTGCATTTGGAAAGAAAGAGATTTATTGTATTCCTGCCGAGAGTGAGATATCCGGTGCCTGGTTATTAGAAGAGCTTCAGAAGCTTGCGGGGATGGTCGGACAGTTTGCCGTGTTTGATCTGAAAAATATGCTGAGCAAAATAGAGATTAGTGCTGATCAGGCGGATCGGTGTTTTGATGTAATGATTGCAGCTTATCTGCTAAATCCGTTAAAGAGTGAATATCCTTTTGAAGATGTGGCACAAGAGCATCTTGGAATTATGGTCGATCCGAAGCTGGATGAAGAGAAAAAGGTCTGCTATAAGGCCTATACAGCCTATGCTTCCTATGAGGTTCTGCTTCAAAAGCTTCGTGATGCTCAGATGGAGAAACTCTTTAGAGAGATTGAAATGCCGTTGGTATTCACACTGTATGAAATGGAGAAAAATGGTGTGAAGGTGGAAGCAGGGGAACTGAAAGAATACGGGCAGCAGCTTGGAAGCAAGATTGTTGAACTTGAGAAGGAAATTTATGAACTGGCGGGAGAAGAATTTAACATCAATTCTCCAAAGCAGCTGGGTGTTGTACTATTTGAACATTTGAATCTTCCGAACGGAAAGAAGACGAAGACAGGATATTCTACTGCGGCAGATGTGCTCGATAAGCTTGCACCGGATTATCCGGTGGTAGCGAAGATTCTGGAATTCAGGCAGCTCAGTAAGCTCAAATCCACCTATGCGGACGGGCTGGCGGTTTATATCCGGGAAGATGACCAGAGGATCCACGGAAAATTCAATCAGACGATCACGGCAACCGGACGTATCAGCAGTACAGAGCCGAATCTGCAGAATATTCCGGTAAGAATGGAGCTGGGAAGACTGATCCGCAAGGTCTTTATTCCGGAGCACGGATATGTATTTGTGGATGCCGATTATTCACAAATCGAGCTGAGAGTGCTTGCACATTGTTCCGGCGATAAGGAACTGATCCAGGCATATCGTGAGGCGAGGGACATTCACAGAATTACAGCGTCCCAGGTATTCCATACGCCGTTCGATGAAGTGACGGATCTTCAGAGAAGAAATGCGAAAGCAGTTAATTTCGGGATCGTGTACGGAATCAGTTCATTTGGACTGAGTCAGGATTTAAGCATTACAAGAAAAGAAGCCGCAGAATATATTGAGCGGTATTTTGAAACCTATCCGGGAATCAAAGCTTTTCTGGATAACACCGTCACACAGGCGAAGGAACAGGGATATGTATCCACGCTGTTTGGAAGAAGACGCCCGGTACCGGAGCTTTCCTCAAGCAATTTTATGCAGAGACAGTTTGGAGAACGTGTGGCGATGAATTCGCCGATCCAGGGAACTGCGGCGGATATTATCAAGATTGCCATGATCGCGGTTGAAAAAGAATTGAAGAAGAGAAACATGAAGTCCCGTCTTGTACTGCAGGTACACGATGAACTTCTGATCGAGGCTTATAAAGAAGAATTAGAGGAAGTGAAAGAGATTCTGAAAGACTGCATGGAAAATGCAGCTGCGCTGGATGTACCTCTTGATATTGACATGCATACCGGAAAGAGCTGGTATGAGGCAAAATAGTTTAGGATAAAGGACTGGGAAGAATGCTGAAGTTAGGAATTACCGGTGGTGTCGGTTCGGGAAAAAGTGAGGTGCTCGCCTATTTGAAGGAAGAGCACAAAGCTGTGATCTGTCAGGCAGATCTTGTGGCACATGAACTGCAAAAGCCGGGAAAAGGCTGCTGGGAGAAGATTATTTCTTATTTTGGAAAAGAGATTTGTAATCCGGATGAGACCATCGACAGGAAAAGGCTCGGGGCGATCGTATTTGCGGATGAAAAGAAGCTGAAAGTGTTAAACACGATTGTTCACCCTGAGGTAAATAAGTGTATCCGGGAGATGATTCTTGCTGAAGAACAGAAGGGAACAGAGATTTTTGTCCTTGAAGCGGCTCTGATGACGGAACAGATTTATCGGGATATGCTGGATGAAATCTGGTTTATCTATACGGAAAAAGAAGTAAGAAAAGAGCGGCTTCGTATTTCCAGAGGTTATACGGATGAAAAAATCGATTCGATGATGGCATCTCAGGCAAGTGACGAAGTATTTCGAGAGTTCTGTGACCTTAGTATTGATAACAGTGGGAATTTTGAAGAAACGAAAGCACAGATTGATCGGGCTATTCTAAAGAAAAAGAATTAAAATGACAGGAGATAAATTCATGAGATTATGCAGCATTGCCAGCGGCAGCAGCGGAAACTGTATTTACGTTGGAAGTGAACATACACATTTGCTGGTGGATACCGGAATCAGCAGAAAACGGATTGAAGAAGGACTTCACACACTTGAAATAAAAGGAGAAGAGCTGGATGGGATTCTGATCACTCATGAACATGCCGACCATATCCAGGGGCTTGGCGTGTTTAGCAGGAAATATCAGATACCGATCTATGCAACGAGCGGAACGATCCGGGGAATCAAAGGATATAAGTGTCTGGGAAAAATGCCAGACGATCTTTACCATGAGATTAAAGTGGATGAAGAGTTTTCTCTGGGAGACATCAGTGTGCATCCTTTTGTGATATCCCATGATGCGAATGAGCCAAGCGGGTATCGTTTTGAAAAGGGAAATAAGAAGATCGCGGTGGCGACAGACCTCGGAAAATATGATGATTACACCATAGAGAATCTGAAGAATGTAAATGCTCTTCTTCTGGAATCCAATCATGATATTCACATGCTGGAAGTAGGACCTTATCCATATTATCTGAAGCAAAGAGTCATGGGCGATAAAGGACATTTATCAAATGAATTGTCAGGACGACTTCTTTGTGATATACTACATGATAACTTGCGGAAGGTAATGTTGGGACATCTGAGCAAGGAGAATAATTATGCTGAACTTGCATATGAGACAGTAAAACTAGAGGTGACATTGGGAGATAATCCATATAAAGGGGAAGAAATACCGATTTCTGTTGCGAAAAGAGACAGTATTTCTGAAGTAGTAACCGTTTAGCACGACAGGGATAGAGAAACAGTAGGAGGACAGTTATGAAGAAATGTATTATCACAGTAGTTGGAAAAGACTCCGTAGGAATCATTGCAAAAGTGTGCACCTATCTTGCAGAGATTAATATCAATGTGCTCAATATTTCACAGACCATTGTTGATGGGTATTTTAATATGATGGCGGTTGTAGATGTGGAAGAATCGAAGAAGGAACTTGATATTGTTTCCGTCGAACTTCGTGATCTGGGCTTACAGATCGGTGTGAATATTCATTGTCAGAGAGAAGAGATTTTTCAGAGAATGCACAGACTGTAAGAGAGGGTGAAGATATGATCAGTTATTTTGAAGTTGCAGAGACAAATCAGATGATCGATCAGGAGAATCTGGATGTAAGGACGATCACACTTGGAATCAGTCTTTTGGATTGTATTGATTCTGATTTGGAAAAACTGAATGAAAAGATTTATAATAAGATAGTAACTACGGCAAAAGACCTTGTTGAGACAGGTAATAAGATTGAAAGTGAGTTTGGAATTCCGATCGTAAATAAGAGAATCTCCATTACTCCGATTGCTCTTGTAGGCGGAGCGGCATGTAAGAATCCGGAAGACTTTGTGACAATCGCCGAGACTTTAGACCGTGCGGCTAAGACGGTGGGAGTGAACTTTATCGGCGGGTATTCCGCACTGGTTTCAAAGGGAATGACGAAAAGTGATGAGAATCTGATTCGCTCGATTCCGATGGCACTTGCGAAGACAGAGCGGGTCTGCAGTTCAGTAAATGTAGGCTCTACCAGAACCGGTATCGATATGGATGCAGTCCGCCTTTGCGGTGAGATGGTGAAAGCGACGGCTGAGGCGACAAAAGAGAATGATTCTCTTGGATGCGCAAAGCTGGTAGTATTTTGCAATGCTCCGGATGACAACCCGTTCATGGCGGGAGCATTTCTCGGAGTAACAGAAGGGGACGCAGTCATCAATGTAGGTGTCAGTGGCCCGGGTGTTGTGAAGAAAGCAATTGAAGCCTGTCGCGGCAAAGGGTTTGAAGAGCTTTGCGAGACGATCAAGAAGACCGCATTTAAGGTAACGCGTGTCGGACAGCTTGTGGCAGGCGAAGCTTCAAAGCGTCTTGGAATACCGTTTGGAATCGTGGATCTTTCCCTTGCACCGACACCGGCAGTCGGAGATTCGGTCGCAGAGATTCTGGAAGAGATCGGACTTGAGAGAGTCGGTGCACCGGGTACAACGGCAGCGCTTGCGATGCTGAATGACCAGGTGAAGAAGGGCGGTGTTATGGCATCTTCTTATGTGGGAGGACTTAGCGGTGCTTTTATACCGGTCAGTGAAGATCAGGGAATGATCGATGCGGTGAATGCAGGTTCGCTTTGCCTGGAGAAACTGGAAGCAATGACCTGTGTCTGCTCCGTAGGACTTGATATGATCGCAATTCCGGGAAAGACCTCGGCTGCGACTATTTCAGGTATTATTGCAGATGAGATGGCGATCGGTATGGTGAACCAGAAGACGACGGCAGTACGTCTGATTCCTGTAATCGGAAAAGATGTAGGAGATGTGGCTGAATTCGGCGGCCTGCTTGGATATGCACCGATCATGCCGGTGAATGAATTCGACTGCAGTGCTTTTATCAGCAGAGCGGGAAGAATTCCGGCACCGATCCATAGTTTTAAGAATTAGAGAGAGGTATTTTAGAATATGAGTAAGGTAGCAATTGTAACAGACAGTAATAGTGGCATTACACAGGAAGAAGGAAAAGAACTGGGAATCTTTGTCCTTCCAATGCCGTTTTATATTGATGACCAGCTGTTCTTTGAAGCGGTTACATTATCTCAGGAAGAATTTTATCAGAAGATGGAAAGTGATGCGGATATTAAGACTTCCCAGCCGGCACCGGGAGATGTGATGAAGCTTTGGGACGATATCCTGAAAGAATACGATGAAATCGTTCACATTCCGATGTCCAGTGGGCTCAGCGGTTCCTGTGAAACTGCGATCATGCTTGCCGAAGATTACGATGGAAAAGTAAAAGTTGTAAATAATCAGCGCATTTCTGTTACACAGCGCCGTTCTGCACTGGAAGCGAAGGAGCTTGCCGATGCAGGAAAGAGTGCTGATGAGATTAAGAAGCTTCTGGAAGAGAGCAAGATGGAATCCGATATCTATATAACGCTCGATACACTGAAGTATCTGAAAAAAGGAGGCCGTCTGACTCCTGCGGCTGCTGCAATCGGTACCGTACTCAATTTAAAACCGGTTCTTCGGATCAAAGGTGAAAAACTGGATGCATTTTCTAAGGCAAGAGGATGGAAATCTGCGAAGAAGATCATGCTTCAGACCGCGCAGAAAGTCATGGAAAAGGATTTTGCCGACTGCAAGGGACCGGAAGATCTGTATATTGATGCTGCCTATACCGGTGACCTGGAAGAAGCACTGGAATGGAAGAAGGAACTGGAAGAAACCTTCCCTGGATACGAGATCTATATGGCACCGCTGTCATTCAGCGTTGCATGTCATATCGGACCCGGAGCGAGGGCAGTTGCTGTGACAAAGAGGCTGCATGTCCAGAAATAAAATAGAAAAAGACAAAGACAAAGAGGATTTATGCCGGGGCGGCATAAGTCCTCTTTGTCTGTGGAATCTTTTACGGTAAAAGGAAGCGGTTATTTCGCGCTTCTTTTAGAGAATGACGAGCGGGTGAGATGGGCTTGGAATGTATGGGGTATGGTATTTGCAGGTGAGAACGGATTCGTAAATATCGGCCGCATACAGGTCGGTTTGCAGCATTTTATGGGCGTCTTCATCGAGGGAAGCCTGGTTTAATTTGGTTATGATCGGTACGATTGCGGTTCTTTTCAGTTCGGTGAGAATTCCTGCGTCTGACTTGCGAAAACCAAGAACACGGGCGTACATGGCATCATGTTTCCGCGTGTATCGCTTCATATCCTCTTTGCGGATACCGAGAAGGATGTGAAGGAGAGCACGGCTGATTCTGGTGTAAGTAACTTCTTTGGTTTTCAGAAGATCACAGAACTGATTCCATGACAGAAATCCGTTCAGACGGTTCATAATGCGGCATGCCAGCTCCTCGGTGACGTCTGCATACTCAGTGAGGGTGTCTTTTGTTTCGGAGAGAAGTCTGTATTTTAATAAAAGAGAAAGATCATCAGCGTAAACCGGATAACGGATCTGATAATTCTCTTCCATGAGACGGAGGCAGTTTTCGGGTATGTTATTTTTCAGGCGTAAGAGAGTGTCACTTAAGCTCTCTGCGTTCGAAAGATGGTTTCTTATGGCAGAAGCGGAGCTGTAATGATCGGTCAGTGCCGTGTCGTGATAATCTGATTCAACCCGCTTGATTGTAAAGGCAGTCATTGGGCTTTCTATGGCATGCAGGGCTTTGATGTACTCAATCCCCAGAGTGTTATTTGGGGAAGCAAGAAGCGCTGCAAGGGACTCGTTTTGGGTATATTCCTTTATGGCCTTTTGCCTTGCCAAAGGGAAGGAGATGCCGCTTTTCAGATTACTTTTTAACAGGGTGCGGTATTCTTCGGGTTCTTCGTCAAGGATGCGGGCAACCTGTTCCAAATCGTCTACATTTCCACTTTCACTTCCGAAGCAGATGCAGTCAACACATCCAAGAGCATCGAATATTCCAACGGCTCCCCTTGCAAAATATTCGGCGCTCCCACAGGCAAAACATACCGGAAGCTCAAGCACGAGAGAAGCACCGTTTCTCAAAGCTGCCTCGGCACGGAGCTGCTTTGGCATGATGGCGGGGGTGCCTCTCTGCACAAAATTACCGCTCATCAGTACGATGGCAGCATCAGAGCCGGTTGCTTCTATAGCAGCTTCGATATGATATTTATGGCCGTTATGAAAGGGATTATATTCGGCAATAAGTCCTACAATTTTCATATTATTAAAGAGAATCTCCTTGTATATTGTTTTTAAAAAGATTATACTATAAAAAGAAGTTTTCGGCAAAAAATGTTTTTTTATGTAGAAAAAGTAGTGTGGAAGGTGCCGGAAAGGAGGAACAAAATGGATCGAGAGAGAATATTAGAGCTCCTGGAAACGAGGCAATATAAAGAACTGAAGGAAGAGTTGGAGAAGTATTATCCCGTCGATATTGCCCAGTTCCTCAGTGAAGTGGAAGATAAGCAGATGATCATTTTGTTCAGGCTTCTGGCGAAGGAAGAAGGGGCAGAGACATTTGCCTACATGGACAGTGACATGCGTGAGACTCTGATCAATGCGCTGACGGACTCTGAGTTGGAAGAAGTCATGGATGAGATGTATCTGGATGATACGGTCGATGTATTGGAGGAGATGCCTGCGAACGTTGTAGACCGACTTCTTATGGTGACAGATGAAGATACGAGAAAGCAGATCAATATACTTCTTAAATATCCGGAAGACAGTGCCGGAAGTGTTATGAACGTGGATTATGTAGGCCTTCGTCCGGAGATGACGGTGGCAGAGGCGATTCTTAAGATCCGCCAGGTCGGTATTAACAGAGAGACAATTTATACCTGTTATGTTACGGAGAAGAGAAAGCTGATCGGGGTCGTCGATATCAAGGATCTTCTTACCAGCAGTGAGAGCCGTACGATGGAAGAAATAATGGATACGAATATCCTGTATGCACATACGACGGATGACCAGGAAGATGTGGCGAGCAAGATTAAGAAATACGGTCTTGTGGCCATCCCGATCGTGGATCATGAGAGGTGTATGGTCGGAATCGTAACCGTAGACGATGCGATGCTCGTCCTGCAGGATGAGGCGACAGAAGATATCAGCATTATGGCCGGTGTTGCACCGAACGAAGAATCTTATTTCGGGACTTCGGCATTCCAGCATGCGAAGAACCGAAGTGTCTGGTTGCTGTTCCTGATGCTTTCGGCTACATTTTCAGGGCTTGCACTGGGACATTTTGAAGCGCAGATCCTCGCGATGCCGGTGCTGAATACCTTTATTCCGATGCTGACAGGAACCGGCGGTAACTGTGGTTCCCAGAGTTCTTCCCTTATCATTCGCGGATTGACGGTTGGGGAGATCCGGTTTAAAGATATTTTCCGTGTCATTTTAAAAGAGATTTCGGTTGCACTTCTGGTCGGCAGTTTCCTTGCACTTGTGAACGGAATCCGAATTATGATCATGTACCGCGGGCAGGTGGATTCACCGTTCCTTCTTGCGCTTACCCTTGGTCTTACGATGATCTGCACGATCATCATGGCGAAAGTGGTCGGCTGTACGCTTCCGCTGATTGCGGACAAGATGGGACTGGATCCGGCGATCATGGCGGCTCCACTTATCACGACACTTGTGGATACCGGTACGACGATCATTTATTTTACGATCGCGATGCAGATTTTCCCGTTTCTCAAAGGGCTTTAGAAGAATCAGACATAGAAATGACAGCAAGAGATATAATTCATAAGAACAAGAATAATATCTCTTGTATTTTTGTAACTGTTCAGAGCCAAGCAGATTTGTCAAAAAAGAGCGATGAATGCTTGGATTCGTGAGCACTTTTTTGTACAAATCTATTTGGCGGATACGCCACACTGAGGAAACACGAAGTGTTTTCGAGGTTGGCTCTGAACAGTTACGTATTTTTTTATGTAACTGTCGTTAAAAAGAAAACAAAGCTTGTAGATGCCTTGCAAATACGCTATAATATGATGAAGAATGTACGTTTCTAGTTTGGAAAATAAAAACGTAAATTTTACGAATCACGAAGGGAGAAACATTATGAACGTATTAGTAATTAACTGTGGAAGTTCTTCACTGAAATTCCAGCTCATCGACTCTGAATCAGAGTCAGTTTTAGCAAAAGGACTTTGCGAAAGAATCGGTATTGACGGAAGACTTACCTATCAGCCGACTGGTGGAGAGAAGTTAACAGAAGACAAACCGATGCCGACACATACAGAGGCAATCCAGTATGTCCTTGATGCACTTACCGATGAGAAGGTTGGTGTTGTTAAGAGCCTTAGCGAGATCGGAGCAGTTGGACACCGTGTACTGCATGGTGGAGAGAAGTACTGCGAATCCGTTGTTGTTACGCCGGAAGTGAAAGCAGTTATTGAAGAATGTATCGATCTTGGACCGCTTCACAATCCTGCAAACCTTACAGGTATCGTAGTATGCGAGAAGCTGATGCCGGGAACACCGAACGTAGCAGTATTTGATACCGCATTCCATCAGACCATGCCGAAGAAAGCATATATGTACGGAATTCCGTATGAATACTATGAGAAGTATAAAATCAAACGTTACGGCTTCCACGGAACCAGTCACAGATATGTGTCAAGAAAAGCAGCTGAATTCATCGGAGTACCGTATGAATCTACAAAGACAATCGTATGCCACCTTGGAAACGGATCTTCCATTTCCGCAGTTCTTAACGGAAAATGTGTAGATACCTCTATGGGACTTACACCTCTTGAAGGTCTTGTAATGGGAACTCGTTCAGGAGATATCGATCCGGCTATCATCGAATACATCGCAAAGAAGGAAGGACTTGGAATTTCTGAGATTCTGAACATGCTGAACAAGAAATCCGGTGTTGCCGGTGTATCTGGTGTATCAAGCGACTTCCGTGACCTCGCAGCAGCAGCCGCAGAAGGAAATGAACGTGCAGCACTTGCGCTTGACATGTTTGCATACCGTGTAGCAAAATACATCGGAAGCTACGTTGCAGCTATGAACGGTGTTGACAATATCGTATTTACAGCAGGTATCGGTGAGAATGACGGCTCTATGAGAACAAGAATCTGTGAATATCTTGGATACCTTGGAGTTGAGATCGATGAAGAAGCAAACAAGAAACGTGGAGAAGAGATGTACATTTCTACACCGGATTCAAAGGTTAGAGTTCTTGTTATTCCGACAAACGAGGAGCTTGCAATCGCAAGAGAAACAGTAGAACTGGTTTAGACACAAGATTTGGTATGGAAACCTTGAAATAAACCTTAAAATTCGTAAATAATCTGGTTGACAAATGATTTTTACATGGTATAATAGACTAGGTGTGAATAGGAGTTAAGATTATGTTAATAAACCTATCCGACGTCTTATCCGAACCACATAAAACCATTGAAGAGAACGTTCTTCCTGAACTGAAGCAGGTTGTGATCAGCGGGAATTCATTTCCGGTGGACAAGATTTCTCCACTGCATATCCGAATCGAATATGCGGGAGATAAGAAGCTTCATATTATCGGTGAGAATTCACTTACTGTAATCATCCCCTGTGACAGATGTCTGGAGGATGTTCCGGTGGATCTCGAGCTTGACATTGAGAAGAATGTGAATCTGGATGTGGAAAGTGCGAAGGATGAAGACGATTCCGATGAAGCGAATTACATTGACGGATATCATCTTGATGTAGAGCAGTTGCTCTATAATGAGATTTTAGTAGGGTGGCCGACGAAAGTTCTATGTAGCGAAGACTGTAAAGGGATTTGCAGCGTGTGTGGCCAGAACCTGAATGAG
>JAXFTO010000071.1:0-90326 GCA_034176745.1 Bariatricus sp.
ATTGGCCCAGAGGTGATCGATCCTTCCGCCGGTCGCTCCCAGGATAATGATCTCTTTGCTTCCCAAAGTGATACCGAACCGGATGGCGATCTCTGTGTCTGATGCATCTTTGATCGGGTTATATTCCCGTACCGGCACATGTGTCTCTTCTTTGTAGTATTTGATGACTTCAGGATCGATGCTGTCGAAATCTCCTACAATATACTGTGGCATGATCTGGTGATGGTATAAATATTCCACTCCTCTGTCCACGCCTATAACGCAGGCTCCCTCATTTTCTCCAAGTATTTTCTCCACGAACCCCTCGTTTAGTGCTCCCCCAGTGATAATCACGGTTTTATTCATAGCTTTTTAAACTCTCCATAAATTTTTTTGTATTTGCAGCCGCATCACCCTTGAATACTGCCGATCCGGCAACGATTACATTTGCACCGGCGTCAAGGATTTCGCGGATATTGCCTAAATGAACTCCTCCATCCACCTGAATATCAGTGTCTGCTCCCTTTTCTTTCAGCATATTTCGCAATCTGTGAACCTTATTCAGGGTTTCAGGTATCAATTTCTGTCCTCCAAATCCCGGATGTACGGTCATGACCAGAAACATGTCCACTTCACCGATAAACTCTTCCAGTACAGTTTCGGGAGTTTCAGGACAGATGGAAATGCCTGCTTTTACTCCCAGTTCTTTTATTTTTTCCAGTGTGCCCCTTACATCTTTGCATGCTTCATAGTGGAAAGTGATCATATCAGCCCCCGACTTCACAAACTCCTCCACATACCTGATCGGCTCTGTGATCATCAGATGGACATCCATCACCTGATCCGTCACTTTTCTGATGGATTTTAATACCGGCATACCAAATGAAATACTCGGTACGAACACTCCGTCCATCACATCAAAATGCAGATATTTTGCTCCTTCATTTTTCGTTTTTTGAATTTCTGCCCCCAACACAGCAAAATCTGCTGATAAAATAGAAGGTGATAATACATATTCCATTCTTAATATCTCCTTTTCTCCTTCTGTTCCAGTTCACGGTACATTTCCAGATAATCCTCGTACCTTGTCCGGTAAATTTCCCCTTTCTCAAGAGCCCCCTTCACCATGCACCCCGGTTCACTTACATGATTGCATCCAAGAAACCTGCACGTTCCTTCGTATTCTCTGAATTCCGGAAAATACTGCTTTAATTCTTCTTTTTCAAAATCGTTGGTATATAAAGACGAAAATCCCGGTGTATCCATGATATACGAATTTTCCTCAACCAGAATCAGTTCCGAATGACGGGTCGTATGCTTTCCCCTTTCGATTTTATGGCTGATACTTCCTGTCTCCATGCTGATATTCTCTTGCAGGCAATTGATAAGAGAAGATTTTCCAACCCCCGATGGACCGGCAACGGCGGTAATTTTTCCTCTCAGCACTTCTTTAATTCTCTGGATATTCTCTTCCTTATGAGCACTTGTAAAAATCACATGATATCCACAAGACTCATAAGTGGCCTTCAGCGTATCAATTTCATTTTCATCCGCAAGATCCTGCTTATTAAAACAAATCACAACCGGTATTTCCTGCTGCTCCATCATCACGAGGAAACGATTCAAAAGATTAAAATGAGGTTTCGGCTGCGTCACCGCAAATACCACCAGCGCCTGGTCAATATTTGCCACTGCCGGTCGGATAAGTTCGCTCTTCCTCGGAAGGATCTTTGTAATATTTCCGGTTCTTTCCTCCTTATCCAACACTTCATATTCTACCAGATCTCCTACAAGTGGCTTAATCTTCTCTTTTCGAAAAATCCCTTTTGCCTTACATTCATAAGCAGCGAATTCTACTACGTCATAAACATAGTAGAATCCTGCAATTCCTTTTATAATTCTTCCCTGCATAAAACAGTCCTTCTATATTTTTTCTCTTGCCTATTGCTGAGTCTCGCTGCCGTCGTCTCCCGGTTCGGTTACAGCACTGCCATCACTCACATACAGCTTAACAGTTGAACCGATATCAACCGAAGTTCCCTCTCCCGGATCCACGGAAATGACTGTACCTGACGGTAGATCACTTGTCTGTGGCTCTTCCTCATAGGAAAGTCCCCTTGCGCTAAGCGCACTGATCGCATCTGCCAGCTTCTTACCGGTCACAGTCGGAACCTTGACCTGATCTGCCGGCTTCTTTCCTTTGCTGACCACATAACTTACCGATGTACCGGACTCAACCTTCGTACCTGCGTTCACGGACTGTGAAATCACGACGCCGGCTTCGTATTTATCACTGTACTGCTCACTGCTTCCTCCATCTTCCAGTCCTGCATCAGCAAGAAGCTTCTGTGCCACCGAAACCGTCTTTCCTACGAGCTGCGGAACTTCCTTCTTCTCAGCTCCTTTGCTTACCACCAGTGTAATCTTGGTATCAACAGTCACTTTCTCCCCTGCTGCCGGAGTCGTACGGATTACCACACCGTTCTCCCATTTATCGCTGTATTCGGATTCGACGGTGTATTCTGTAAATCCCTGTTCTTTCAGAGTATCCCATGCTTCATCCTGATCCATTCCTTCGACATTCTCGACTTCGACTTCCTTTTCTCCGGAACTTACTACAACTTCGATCACTGTTTTCTTCGCTACTTTTGTACCGGCTTCTACATTCTGTCTGATCACTGTATTCGCAGGATATTTGTCAGAGTGCTCATTGCTGACAACCTTCATCTCAAGATTGCGCTTATTGCACATCTCTTCTGCAACTTCTTTTTCCTCGCCAACCAGAAGCGGAACTCCAATGTTCTTGCTGTCACTTTCTTCCACACTTGTACCGGGACCGAACTTAAATACACCTACCGCTTTACCGATCACAAAAATCAACACGAACGCTATAATAACCGCAACAACGATGGTCAGAATCTTCATCATCTTATTCATTCTGGGATTCACATCATCACTGCGTCCGCTCTTACGTCCACGATAGTCCTCATCCTCATCTTCTTCATCGTCATATCCGTCACTATACTCTTCATTCTCATCTTCATACTCATCGTATGAGTCATCATAACCGCGTCCACCCCGGATACGCCCCATATCTTCCGATGAGATCATGACCGTATCTCCGCTGTCACGCCCCAGACCTGTGTCCACGAAGCTTCCGTCAGGATCTACAAGTGCTCGCTTCAGATCCTGGATAAGAAGTCCGACATTCTGATATCTTCTTTCCGGACTTTTTTGTGTACACTTTAAAATAATCTTCTCAAATGCAGGTGAAATTCCCGGCACAAGTTCTGACGGAGGTGTTACCGGTTCCTGCAGATGCTTCATGGCAACGGATACTGTAGAATCTCCGTCAAACGGTACCTGACCGGTTGCCATCTCATACATCGTGATTCCCACAGAATAAATATCACTCTTCGCATCACAGAATCCACCTCTTGCCTGTTCAGGTGAGACATAATGTACAGATCCCATCGCACTTGATGTCACCGTATGGGAAGACACCGCTTTTGCAATACCAAAATCCGTAACCTTCACTTTACCTTCTTTTGAAATAATGATATTCTGTGGTTTAATATCCCGATGGATGATATCATTCTTATGCGCCGCTTCAATACCGGTACACATCTGGATGGAAATACTGATTGCCTCTTTATTAGACAGCCTTCCCTTCTTCTGGATATATTCCTTTAATGTAATACCTTCCACCAGTTCCATTACCATATAGTAAAGTCCCCGGTCCTCCCCTACGTCATATACATTGACAATGTTCGGATTCAGAAGCCCGGCTGCAGCCTGTGCCTCAGACCGGAACTTTCTGACAAAGCTCTCATCTTCTCTGTATTCTTTCTTTAATACCTTAATCGCTACATACCTGTTAAGCATGCAGTCTCTCCCCTTGTAAACATCCGCCATTCCGCCGGCACCGATCTTACTCAGCACCTCATAGCGGTTGCCAAGGAAAATACCATCCTTTACCATATACTCACCTCATTAGAAAATGGCTGTGCCAGTACGACACCGATATTGTCCTTTCCTCCATTTTCATTTGCGCGGTCTATAAGTGCTCTTCCCGCTTCAACAATATCTCTTGACCCCTTAATTACTGCAAAAATTTCTTCATCATCCACCATATTGCACAATCCATCGGTACACATAAGAATTATGTCTCCCTTTTTCAGACTGAATTCAAAAAAATCTGCATCCACGTTTTCTTTCACACCGATTGCTCTGGTGATGATATTCTTATCCGGATGGTTTCTCGCCTCTTCTTCATTAATTCCTCCAAGGCGAACCATCTCTTCTACCAGAGAATGATCTCTGGATAACTGTCTGATAGCTTTATTGATCAAATATAACCGGCTGTCACCGACGTTCACAAAGTATAACGTATGGTCGATTACAGTTGCCACAACAAGCGTTGTGCCCATTCCTTCCAGCTTGATATCCTTTCCTGCCGCCTCGATCAGCTTATGATTTGCCGTCTGTACCGCATCAAGCAGAACTTCTTCCGGCCCTTCTTTTAATGTATGCTTCAGTTCTTCTTCCAGAACCTCCACTGTATATTTGGAAGCGAAATCACCGGCTTTATGTCCTCCCATTCCGTCTGCCACTACCAGAAGATTCGGCAGCACACCGAGAGGTTCATCCGTAGCAAATACATAATCTTGATTAATTTCGCGTTTTCTGCCGACATCTGTCATGGAAAATATCTTCATAATCATACTCCTTGCATTGTCTTACGTCTTAACTGTCCACAGGCCCCATCGATATCTGAGCCCATTTCTCTTCTTATAGTAACATTTATCCCGCTTTTTTCAAGCTTATTTTTGAATTTACCGGCACTTTTTTTATCAGGTTTTTCATAATTTCTCTCCTTGATCGGATTCACCGGGATCAGATTCAAATGGCAGTTTCTCGGCTTCAGAATCCGAACCAGTTCAGAAGCATCTTCATCCGTATCGTTCACTCCATGCACCAGACTGTACTCAAAGGTAATTCTTCTCCCCGTCTTTTCAAAATAAGTATCGCACGCATTTAACACTTCCGAAAGATCATATTTATTCGCCACAGGCATCAGACTCTTTCGCTTTTCCTGTGTAGAGCCGTGCAGAGATAATGCCAGAGTAATCTGCAGTTTTTCTTCTGCAAGCCGTAAAATATTCGGAACAATACCGCAAGTTGAAGCCGTGATATTTCTTTGGCTGATATTCAATCCCTGCTCATCACTTATCATATGGATAAACTTTACAAAATTCTCATAGTTATCAAGCGGCTCCCCTGTCCCCATGATCACTATATTGGAAACTCTCTCTCCGCTTATCTTCTGAATCCGGTAAATCTGCCGCAGCATTTCCGACGGCGTCAGGTTTCGTTCCAGACCATCCAGTGTAGAAGCACAAAATCGGCATCCCATCCTGCAGCCTACCTGCGAGGAAATGCAGACTGAATTGCCATGTTTATATTTCATAAGTACGCTTTCTATCATATTTCCGTCATGAAGGCAGAAAAGGAATTTGTTGGTTCCGTCTATCTTTGATATCTGCCGTTTTACCATCTCTACTTTCCGGATTTCATATCCCTGATCCAGTTTTTTTCTGAGTGGAAGAGAAAGATTCGTCATCTCATCAAACTCATCTGCCAGCTTTTTATGCAGCCACTCATAAATCTGTCCGGCCCGAAACGGCTTTTCACCGATTTCCTTCATTTCATTTTTCAGTTCATCAAGTGTAAAAGAAGCAATATCTTTTTTCTCGCTTACGATTTCTTCCATACCCACTTTATTTTCCTCCCGCTTCCCGCCTAAGCACAGCAATGTAAAATCCATCCGTCTCCCGAGACGGGAAAATTTGTTTCCCCTGCTCTAACCTGAACTCAGGAAAACAGGAAAGAAACCATTCTGTATTCTCTTCATTTTCTGCGCGGCAGATCGTACAGGTACTGTAAACCAGCGTTCCGTCCGGTTTCACATAGTTTTGTACCGCAGACAGGATTTCTCTTTGGAGTGCTGCCAGTTCTTCTGCCTGCTTCTTCGTGATCTTATATTTTAAATCTGTTTTCTTGCCAAGAACTCCAAGCCCGGAACAGGGAAGATCGGCAAGTACTACGTCTGCCTTTCCCGCAGAAGTCGGGTCATATACGGTTGCATCCATCTGCACGGCTTCCACATTGTCAAATCCCATTCTTCTGATATTCTCGCGGATCAGTTCCACTTTGTTTTCTGTAAGATCCCTTGCCTCCACATGCCCGCTTCCTTCTAAAATCTGTGCGGCATGAAGCGCTTTTCCTCCCGGCGCTGCGCAGACATCGATTACATAATCTCCCTTTTTAATCCCCGCCGATGCAGCCACCAGAATGGACGATGCATCCTGAACCTGAAAATCTCCATCCCTGAAAGCCTGAAGTGCTCCAAGGTAATCGTATCCTGAAATCAGAAGTGCTGACGTAATCTCCGGATGTTCTTCCACACACACACCCTCTTCTTCCAGCTTTTTTTTAAGTTCCTCTCTGGAAATATGATTCTCATTGACACGAATCGTGGTCGGTCTTTCCAAATAGAAATTCTCTAAAATATCTTCGGTCTTTTCTAAGCCATAATCCGAAATCCACATTTCCACGATCCACTCCGGCATAGAATATTTTACAGAAAAATATTTCACGCCATCTTTTCTATCCGGATAGGAAATAGTATCCAGGTTTCTTGCAATATTGCGAAGCACACCGTTTACGAAACCACGAAGATTTCCAAATCCCTTCTTAACAGCGAGTTTAACTGCTTCGTTGCATGCCGCACTTTGCGGCACCTGGTCCATATATTCCATTTGATATACTGCGCATCTGAGGAGATTACGGATCACCGGCTTCATTTTCGATGTTTTAACTTTCGAAAACTGATCGATGATATAATCCAGCTCAATTCTTCTCTCTGTTGTTCCTTCACAAAGCCGCGTTAGAAAAGCCCGTTCCTGTTTCCCCAAATACTGATATTTTTCCAGCATTTGCCTGAGCACAAGATGGCTCTTTTCTCCACGCTCAATTTCCAGAAGTACCTCAAGCGCAAGTTCTCTTTCGCTGATTTCTTTAGTCATCTCTTCTTCTTCCTCCCGTTAAGATCAGTAAACGTAACAGCTGAAGAATTGCAGACGCCGCACTTGCCACATACGTAAGCGCCGCTGCCCGAAGAACCGATTTTGCCTTCCTTGCCTCATCCGGATACAGCATCCCGCTTCCTTCCAGGATCCGCATTGCCCGTGAAGATGCATTAAATTCTACTGGAAGGGTGACAATCTGAAAAAGAACTGCTGCCGCGAAGAGTAAAATTCCCAGATTAATCAGAAGTAATGCCATATCTCCTCTCATGAACAGTCCGATCAAAATCAATGGCCAGGAAATTCCGGAGCCGAAATTTGCAACCGGAACCAGTGCTCCTCTGATACTAAGCGGTGCGTAGCCTGTCGCATGCTGGATTGCATGTCCACATTCATGAGCTGCCACTCCAAGTGCTGCCACAGATGTGGAACCGTACGTAGAGTCGGAAAGCCTCAGCACTTTATTTGACGGATCATAGTGATCTGTAAGCTTTCCAGAAACCCTCTCGATCCGCACATCGTAGATTCCGGACTGACGCAGGATCTGCTGGGCCGCCATCGCACCGGTAATCCCGGCATGATTTCCCACCCTGCTGTATTTTGCATAAGTTGAGTTCACTTTCGCTGAAGCAGCCATACTAAGAATGACTCCGATCAGAACCAGTACATAGGTTGGATCAATATACATTGGATAATACATTATCTCTTCCTCCTTATCCTAAATGCTCCCCCACTTTTACCTGATACCCTCTTAAAAATGCATCCGCTTCCATCCGTTTCTTTCCCGGAATCTGAAGCGTACAGATGCGAAGCAGACCTTCTCCGGTCTGCACGGCAAAGTCACTTTTCGTAACTTCCATAATCGTTCCGGGCTCTGCAGCTTCACCTGTACTTTCTAACGCCTCTGCCTCCCAGATCTTCATCGTCTTTCCATTCCAGTCTGTATACGCGCTCGGCCACGGATTTAAACCACGAATCAGGCGTTCGATCTCGACCGCCGGACTCTCCCAATTAATGTTTCCCAGCTGCTTATCCAGCATCCTTGCGTATGCAGTCGGACTTTCGCCCTGTTTCACCGGATGCAGTTCGCCTTTTTCCAACTGTTCCAGTGTATGAACGCAAAGCTTTGCACCTGCCTCGGCAAGTTTATCGTGAAGACTTCCTCCGGTTTCCTTTTCCTCAAGGATGATTTCTGTTTTCTCCAGCATATCTCCGGTATCCAGCCCTTCATCCATCTGCATGGTCGTCACACCGGACACTTTTTCTCCATTAATAACCGCCCATTGGATCGGAGCTGCGCCTCTGTACTTCGGAAGCAGGGACGCATGTACATTAATGCATCCATATGGCGTCATTTCCAGAATTTCTTTCGGAAGAATCTGTCCAAAAGCAATTACCACGCACACATCGGCCTGGTATTTCTTAAGTTCTTCGATACATTCCTGCTCTCTTACACGCCTTGGCTGAAATACCGGAATGCCGTGCTTTATTGCGCATTCTTTGACGGGTGTAAACTGCATTTCCTTTCCCCGTCCTTTCGGCTTATCCGGCTGTGTCACAGCAAGCACTACCTCATGCTCGGCTTCAACCAAAGCCTCCAATGTTCCCACCGAAAAGTCAGGAGTTCCCATAAATATAACTTTCATGATCCATCTTCTCCTTCCTGAAAATCTCTACTCTTCGGCATACTCACTGTCATGAAGTTCACCTTCCACCTTTTCTACATATAAGTGTCCATCCAGATGGTCCAGCTCATGGCAGATCGCTCTTGCAAGAAGTTCTTCTCCCTCAATAATATATTCTTCCATATCTTCATTAAGCGCTCTTGCCTTCACATAATTCGGGCGTGTCACCACACCGCACTTTCCAGGTACACTTAAACATCCTTCTTCACCGGTCTGTTCTCCTTTTGTTTCAAGAATTTCCGGGTTGATCATCACGATCGGACCTTCACCGACATCGATCACTACGATTCGTTTCAGAATTCCCACCTGCGGTGCGGCAAGCCCTACACCGGCAGCTTCATACATCGTATCAAGCATATCTTCAATAAGAATTCTGGTACGGAGTGTCATCTTCGGAACCTCTTTGCAAACCTTTGTAAGTACGTCGTCTCCCATTTCTCTGATTGTTCTAATTGCCATTTTTTCTTCCTCCATCATTAAAATACTTTCATCGGGTCAAAATCGAATTGAATCCAGATCTTTGAAAACCCACTGTTGACCTCAATATATTGTTCCATTTTATTTTTTATACCAATCAGTACATTGCCTGATTCATCCTTGATATACAGCACTCTCCGATAAACGTCTTTGACCTTGCCCACATAAGGGCTTGCAGGGCCTATGATCTTCGCTTCGCTTCCTCTGGAGACCCGAAGTGCGTACTCCTTCAGATAATGCGCCCCTTTTTCTAAAAGTGCCTCATCTTCTGCTGCAAGAAGCACTGCCATCAGATGCTCCGCCGGCGGATATCCCATCAGTTCCCGGTAGTTCATTTCTTCTTCGTAAAATGCTCTGTAATCCTGACGCGCTGCCGTCTGGATACTGTAATGCTCCGGACTGTAAGTCTGAATCACGACTTCCCCTTTTTCCTTTCCCCTTCCGGCTCTTCCGGAGGCCTGTGTCAAAAGCTCAAAGGTTCGTTCACCAGAGCGATAATCGTCCGAGTAAAGCGACATGTCTGCCGCAAGGATTCCCACCAATGTCACATTGGGAAAATCATGCCCTTTTACGATCATCTGCGTTCCGACTAATATATCTGCTTCTTCGCCTGCAAATGCAGACAATATCTTCTCATGTCCCTCTTTACTCCGGGTGGTATCAAGATCCATTCTTAGAACTCTTGCATCAGGGAATTCCTTTTTTACCAGTTCTTCAATCTGCTGCGTACCTGCCCTGAATCCGCCGATATGCTTAGATCCGCAAGACGGACATACCTTTACCTGCCCCGTTTCATATCCACAATAGTGGCATACCATTCTTCCATTCTTATGAACAGACAACGAAACATCACAATGAGGACATTTTACTACATATCCGCAGGACCTGCAAGAAAGGAATCCTGCATATCCCCTTCTGTTGATAAAAAGCATGATCTGCTGCTTCTTTTTCAGCCTGTCCTCAATCAGTTCGTGTAAAAGGTCACTTAGAATCGAACGGTTTCCTGCTGCCAGTTCCTTACGCATATCTACAACATTCACATTTGCCAGCTGGCTGCCTGCCGTTCTGCCCGAAAGTTCCAGCATCTTATATTTTCCTGTCCGGCACCTGTAAAACGCTTCCAGCGACGGGGTGGCGGAACCAAGTACCACGCTCGCGCCCTCCAGGCGCGCCCGTTCTTCCGCCGTCTCTCTGGCATGATATCTCGGGATCTGCTCACTTTTATATGCAGCTTCATGCTCCTCATCTATTACGATCAGACCAAGACCCGGAAACGGTGTAAAAAGTGCCGATCTCGGACCGATCATAACGTCCAGTTCCCCCTTCTTAGCCCTCATCATCTGGTCATAGCGTTCCCCTGCCGACAGCCTGGAATTCATGATTGAAACCCGGTTTCCAAACCTCCTGCTGAAACGCATGACCGTCTGATAGGTCAGTGCGATTTCCGGAATCAATACGATTGCCTGTCTGCCGCTTTTGACGACTTCATGGATCATTTCCATATATACTTCTGTTTTCCCGCTTCCGGTCACACCAAAAAGTAAATAGGTGCCATAGTCTTTGTTGCTATAATCCTTTTTAAATGTTTCAATCGCATTCTTCTGGTCAGAGGTATATTCTATCTTTTGTTCCTCTTTATCAGCCTTTTTCACAGGATTCCGGTAAATCTGTTCCGAGTACACCTCAAGTACATTCTGCTTTTCAAGTGAACGGACAACCTCCGCTGTGATATTCAGTTTCTTCATCACAAGCGATGCGTCAATCTCTTCATCATCAAGAAGTGCCGCCATCAGACGCGCTCTTGCCTTCTGGTTCTTATGAAGATACTCTTCCAGTTTCTTTCGTCCTTCTTCTTCGGAAATAATCCTCTTCAGTATCTTCTGCTCCTTCGTCTTTTCGATTTTTTTGATTGGAAGAACCGTTTTCAATGCCTGGATCATCGTTCCGCCATATTGATCTTTCATCCATGCCGCAAGTTCGACCAGATGCGTTTCAATGGCTACACTCTTCTTTGCAGGTCTTAGAACTTCCTTGATTTTCTCAGGATCATAAGCGCAGGTTTCTGAAAATCCGATCACATACCCACATCTTTCATGATTTGCCTTTCCAAAAGGAATCACTACTTCCATCCCGACCTTTAACACCTGTTCCAGAGGTCCGGGCACCAGATACTGAAAAATCCGGTCCAGTTTTTCACTTGTAATATCTATAATAACGTCTGCATACATTCTACTCTTCTTCACTTTCTAACTGCTGCCGTTCCTTCATCGCTTCCAGGACAAGACCGCGGTCATCCATAGGATATCGGACAGCACCGATTTCCTGATAATCTTCGTGTCCTTTTCCGGCAATGAGAATCACATCCTGCTCTCTTGCCATTCCAATTGCCATCTTTATCGCATTCCTGCGGTCTTCTTCCACGAAATACACTCCATCAGTTCTCTTCATGCCTATTAAAATGTCTTCAATAATCTTTAGCGGCGGCTCATTCCTTGGATTATCCGATGTCAAAATCGTGACATCCGCAGATTCTCCAGCCACTTCTCCCATCTCTAATCTGCGGGATCTTGCTCTGTTTCCACCGCATCCGAATACCAGCAGGATTCTTTTCGGCAAATATACTTTTAGCGCTTCAATGGCACATTTAAGACTCATGGCATTATGCGCATAATCTATATAGCAAGCAATATTATTTTCAATGGAGATCCTTTCCATTCTCCCCTTCACATGTGCACTCCTTAGGATTTCCGCCGCATTTCGGATTTCCATGCCCAGACACCGGATCGTCTGAAGGGCGGCTAACGCATTACTGACATTAAAAATGCCCGGCATCTCCATCAAAAATTCTGTTCCTCCCGCAGCAAAACGGGTAATCGGTCCATCTTCCCCCATAGAAAATTCTATTTCAGAAGCTGACAGCACATGCTCGCCTCCATCTTTTTTGACTGTAAACCCGTATTTTCTGCAAGTCGACCTCTGAAACATGTAACTGCATTTGGGATCATCCAGGTTCCCAATCCCAATTTGGCAGTGTCTGAACAGGCAGGATTTATAGTAACAATACTCAGCAATACTTGCATGCTCCCCCGGACCGATGTGATCTTCACCGAGATTTGTAAAGATTCCGACAGTAAACTCAATTCCGTCTGTTCTATGGTATTTAATCCCTTGAGAGGACACTTCCATCACAGCATATTCACATCCCATTTCTACCATTTTAGCAAAATACTTATGAATGGTAAAGGACTCATAGGTAGTATTCTTTTCTAAAAACTGTTTTTCTCCGATAATCGTCCCCGTTGTTCCCATTAAACCTGCCGGATATCCCATGCCCTGAAGCAGCTGATAAATCAGACTGGAAACCGTCGTCTTTCCTTTTGTTCCTGTCACACCGATCACTTTCAACTTTCTTACCGGATATCCAAACCAGGCTGCGCTGATATGTGCCAGTGCTTCTCTCGTATCTTTCACTAAAATAACGGCCACATTCTCTGGAAATGCGAGAATCTTTCCTTCAAATACCAGTTTTTCAATCAGTACTGCCAAAGCGCCTTCCCGGCAGGCTGCTTCCAGAAATCGATGCCCGTCATCAGTATTTCCCACAAGACACACGAACAGATCTCCCGCCTTCGTTTCTCTGGAATCATACGTGATGCCTGAAATCTCAATCTCCATAGAAGGATCCGGAGACTGGATCACGGCATACTCCAATTGTGCTATCAAATCCAGCAGTCTCATATAAAACCTCTTTTCAAACCAATCTGCTCCCCTTGTCTTCCCTCTCCTGGTATCCGAGCTGGTCAATGTGATTCATGAATTATATGCTTCTATTCAGAACCGGGAAGATCCGTAAAATTAATTTAAATAGTCAAGGTTATTATATTATATGCCGACAATTGAAGATTGCTTCGCACATCAAAAACAGGAAGCGTTTCCCACTTCCTGTTTTATCTTAAAGATGATTATCATCTGATAACTATATTTTAGTGCTTTGCATCATATTCTGACAACAGTTCTTTCACATACTGAACATCCGATTTACAATCCAGATATTCACATCCATACTTCTGACGGGTTTCATTTCCTTTTCCTGTGATAAGAAGAATCGTTTTCCCTTCCGCTTCTTCCATAGCAGCTTTGATTGCCTCTCCTCTGTCCTCAATCATAACATATGGACAATTCTGCGCCTCCACATACTGTGCAATATCTTTGGAAATATCTTCCACCGGCTCATATCCCGGATCCTCTGCTGTCAGATACACTTTCTTAGAATACTGTCCTGCTACAGTTCCGAGATCTCTTCGTCTGATGTAGGCTTTCTTTCCCGGACAGCCAAAAATAGAAACAATAGAATAATCCGGATATTCGTCTTTTGTTGAAGAAAACAGTTTTTCAAAACTGAGTTTATTATGTGCATAATCTACAACAGCAATCAGATTTTTATCCTTACTTGCGTAAAGCTCCATTCTTCCGCTTGATCTTGCGCGATATAATCCGCTGTGCATATATTCCTTCGGAATCTCAAGCAAAATAGAAGCGGCTATCACTGCAAGTGCATTTTCCACATTAAAAAGTCCCGGCATCGTAAGGCGGAATTCTTCATCAAAATCAGATGTTTTTACCATGAAAACTGTCTCATGTCCATCTTTCTGAATATCATATCCATAAACGTCAGCTTCAGGATTCTTTGTGCTGAATGTAAGAACCCGATCACTTGCAGAAGATGCTTCCAGAATACGATCCGAAAAATCCGCATCCAGATTGACAACTGCATTTTTTGCTTTTCCGAATATTTTCAGTTTCGATGCAAAATAATCTTCAAAATCCGGGTGTTCAATCGGGCTGATGTGGTCTTCGGAAATGTTAAGAAATACCCCCACATCCAACATCATATTATCGACACGGTTGTATTTCAGTGCCTGAGAGGATACTTCCATCTCTGCAAATGTGATCCCGCTCTCTACTGCATGACGTAAATGTTCCTGAAGCTCTACCGCTTCAGGTGTGGTAATATGCGATTCTTTCTTGATCACTCCATCATAAATATCGATTGAAGAAATAACAGCACTTTCCTTTCCGCCGGTTGCCTCCATATAATCATCAACAATTGCCTTCATGTAATATGCTGATGTTGATTTTCCCTTTGTTCCTCCGATTCCCACGATCTTAAGAGATTTCCACGGTGCATTATTAAATTTCTCCGCAAGAGGCGGCATTGCTTTACGGATATCATCTACCAGAAAATACGGCACATCTTTTACGGTGTCATATTTCACCTGACTTACGTAAGCGACGGCTCCCTTTTCAATCGCTGCATCCAGATATTCGGCCTTGAATGCTGCACCTTTGCAGATAAACATGGTTCCGGGAACCACTTCTCTGGAATCATACGTCAAATATTCGATCTGCGTATCTTCCTTTCCGCAGGAATAAAACTCTTTCATCATGCGCGCATTCTGAAGAAGCTGCGCGTAGGCTTCCAATGTATACTTTTTCATCTGTGGCCTCTCTTTCAAGCTCTGCTTTTTTCCTATCTGATTTCTGCTCCCGAACGCAAAATGGATTCCTGAACCAGTACATCCATCGCATCCAGACAATTCGCCGGTACCTGATAATACTCTTTAAATACAGAAATCTCTGTGCATGCCAGAATGATTGCATCACATCCCTGATTCATCAAATCCTCATATGCACAATCAAATTTTGCCTTATCTCCGGTCTTTCCACCCTTAATATCATCGTAGATCAGCGACATCACTTCCCGCTGCGCCTCGCTGCCTGGAGCTACTGCCCGGATTCCGCGATTTTCACATGCGCGGTAATAGGTTCCGGCCTGCAAGGTACCGTCCGTTCCCATGATTCCGATCTTCTTAACATTCGGATGCTGCTCCATCACATAACGGACGCTCTCCTCCACCATGTTAATGATCGGCACTTTCGTTGCAGATTGAATTTCTTTCAGAAAATAGTGCGAAGTATTGCAGGGAATCGCGATATTGGCGACTCCCAGCTTTTCCAGATCACGTGCATCCTTCGTAATCGCCTTCAGGAATTCCTCTTTATGTCCGGTAAGAATCGCTTTCGTTCTATCAGGCATCGTAGCATGACTTAAGATGACCATATCAATATGTTCCTGGTCACTTGCTGCCTTTGTTCTTGCAATCACCCTTGCATAGAAAAAACTGGTCGCTTCCGGTCCCATTCCGCCGATAACTCCTAATTTCTTTACCATACGCATCTCCCCTGTTTTTATTGTATAAATCTATTTAGCTGTAATACTTTTTAAACTTCACAAAGTGACTGAAATGGGTCTTTGTCATTGCAAGGAAACGTTTTAGTTTCAAATCTCCCTTCATAAAGACCGGATTCACCATTTTCTTCTCCTTGATCAGTTTCTTTAATTTCGATTTGTTCGCTTCTTCTTTGACATATTTAAAAGCAACCGCTTTCGGGACCACCATCCAGAGGTGCTCCTCTTTTGCAAGCTTTAACTTGATTTCCTTGCCGTAAACATATTCTTCTACGATATATTTTGCAACATTAAATCCAGATCCTGTCACATAATAATTGCTTCTTCCCTGACGGGTGTTGATCTCGAAAAATTTATATTTTCCATCTCTCTTGTCATATTTGATATCAAAATTAGAGAATCCGACATAATGCAGATCTTCCAGAAGATTCTTCACCTTTTTCATCAGTTCTTCGTTCGGCTCCGTAATAATTACTGCGTGGTTTCCAAGTCCATGCGGAGTATGCTCTTCCAAAAGCACGTGACCCAGGCACATCATCTTCACTTTCCCGTTTCTATCCGAATAAGAAGTCAGTACATACATGTATTCATCATTTCCCGGAATCATATCCTGGATGATCAGCTTATCTGTATAGCCGGCACCGTAAATCTGTCCAATAACACGGTTCAGTTCTTCACGATCCTTAATAGTATAAACCTTATTCTGTGTCGGGAATTCATGCTCCCAGTACTGGATACTGTCAGACGGTTTCAGAATCACAGGAAAGCTGAAATTCATCTCAAAATCCGTTCCCATGGATGCATCATAAATCAACGTTCCCGGGTAATCCACCCCATGCTTCTCGCACAATTTATAAAATGTTTCCTTCTGCTGAAGGCTGTTCATCAGATCAAAATCAATGTACGGTGCAATGATATTGCTTTCCAGTTCATTCTTATGCTTGCTGATCAACGCCACATAACTGTCTCCACATCCGATCAGCACAATCTTCTTGTCTGCATGATCCTTTGCAAATGTATTGACCGTTTTCAAAAAATAATCGTCTGTATCAATCTTCGGATTCGGATGATATTCAATAATCTTACTGTTATAACTCGGCCCTGTCGGATATTTTCCAAATATATACGTCTTCACCTGGTACTGTTCATAAAAAGCACGAGCCACACTATACGTGTTGATGTCCCCTCCCAGAAGTACCGGGATAAACTCTCTTTCTTTAAACTCCATCGCTAAAAAAAGTCTCCTTCCTGTGCATTGTCCATATCACTTGATTATAACGCAGGCGAAGTACCAGTGTCAAGGAATGCTCTCTCATTTGTCAACTCCGTCACTGTTACTTCGCCTTATTTTCCGTCAGATCGCTTGCTTTAAGTACGGCATCCTTTCCATACCGTTTACAAATACTTTCCACCGCCTGATTTACTTTTTTATGCTTCTCAGCTAATATTACCCTCTTTTCCTGTTCTTTTATAAAATCTTCATCAAAGAGACTGATCTGCTGAGGCTGTCCTGCATCCGACAATTTGGAAGTCCGAACACCCAGCAGGCGAATCGGCTCGCCACTCCAAAGTTCGTCAAATAGTTGTAGTGCTTCTTCATAAAGTACCTTGTCTTCATCTGCCGGCCTCGGAAGCTGTCTCTGATGTGATACGCTCTGAAATGTGGCGTATTTAATTTCTATACTTACCATTCCGGCTTTCTGTCCGGCCTTTTTCAGCCTTCTTCCCACACTTTTTGACAGCTCATAGAGCACTTTCTGTGCTTCTTCTCTGGTAACTACATCTTTCGGAAGTGTTGTGGAATTCCCAATACCTTTTGCCACCAGTTCTTCTGACTGTACAGATGAATCATCCATCCCGTTTGCAAATTCCCACAGCATACGTCCGTGGCTTTTTAAATGCAGTTCAAGGATTGCCGGATCGGTCTTAGCCAGATCTCCGATCGTGTGGATTTCCAGTTTCTTAAGGACATCTACACTGGATTTCCCTGCCATAAAAAGCTCTCCTACGGGAAGCGGCCACATTTTCGCTTGAATTTCTTCCGGAAATAAAGTATGAACTTTGTTTGGTTTTTCAAAATCCGACGCCATTTTTGCGAGCAGCTTATTGCTGGAAATACCGATATTCACTGTAAAACCAAACTTTTCATAAACCTGGTCTTTAATTTCAAATGCTGCTGCAATCGGAGACGTGAATTTCCCCGCAATCTGAGTAAAATCCATATAACATTCATCCACACTGACCTGCTCGATTTCTTTCGTATAGCTTCGCAGAAATTCCATCAGGTTCTCGCTATACCTCCTATATAAGGCATGATCCGGAGGTTCCATGTGAAGATTCGGACATTTGCGCACAGCATTTACAACCGGCTCTCCGGTACGGATTCCGAACTTTTTTGCCGGCATAGATTTAGCCAGAACAACACCATGGCGGGACTTACTGTCACCGCCAATGATTGCCGGAATCGTACGAATATCAAGTACGGCCCCCTTCTTTAGTTGTTCTGTTGCTGTCCAGCTTAGATAAGCAGAATTTACATCGATATGAAAAATGATTGGACGCATCCTTCTTCGTTCCCTGCTTTCTTATTCTTCTTTCTCTTCTTCGGTTACCACTGCTTCTTCCGGCTCTTTTTCTACTTTCGGTCTTTCTGTACGGAAGCTTCTAAGTGTTAACTTTTTAATTTCTTTCAACAGTTTATCAGTAATCTGTTCTTCTTTCAGACGCCATTTCCAGTTACATCCAAGAGTTGACGGCATATTAATACGAGCCTCATTTCCAAGTTCCAGATAGTCCTGAAGCGGAATGATGCATAAGTTTGCACAGCTCATCATCGCAAGAGTTATGATTTCCCAATTGACCTCTTCCTCACTGACTTCTTTTCCTAAATACTCAAAAAGGAATTCCTTCTGGTCATCTTCCAGTGTACGGAACCAGGAAAGAAGTGTATCATTGTCATGTGTTCCTGTGTAAACGACACAGTTTCTGTCATAATCATGTGGAAGATATCCGGTATCCTCATCCGGCTGGAAGGCAAATTCGAGAACCTTCATATTCGGATATCCACTGTCAGCCACCAGCTTCTCTACAGACGGGGTCATAAGACCCAGATCTTCGGCAATCACTTCACGTCTGCCAAGCTTTCTCTCAAGCGTCCAGAAGAGATCCATCCCCGGTCCCTTCTCCCATTGTCCTGCCATGGCAGTTTCTGCTCCAAACGGAATAGAATAATATTCATCAAATCCTCTGAAATGGTCGATACGGACAACATCATACAATTTATAACAATGTTCCATTCTTCTGGTCCACCATTCATAATCGGTCTGTTTATGATAATCCCAGCGGTACAACGGATTTCCCCATAACTGTCCTGTAGCTGAAAATGCATCCGGCGGACAGCCTGCTACTGCTACCGGAAGGTTCTCCCCGTCAAACTGGAAAAGCTGTGGATTTGCCCACGCATCAGCGCTGTCAAATGCAACATAGATCGGAATATCACCAATAAGCTTAATTCCTTTTTCATTTGCATAGCCTTTAAGCTTTGTCCACTGTTGCAAAAATTTAAACTGAAGGTATTTATAAAACTCAATTTCAAAATAGCAATTCTCTCTGTAATAATCTAACGCGAATCCCCAGCGCAGGCGAATATCTTCGGCCCATTCATTCCATGCCGCCCCATCGAAACGTTTCTTAACAGCCATGAAAAGTGCATAATCATCCAGCCAGAATGCATTCTCCTTAACAAACTTCTGGAACTCCGGATCTTCGTAAACTTTACTTCTCTCATAGGCTTTATAAAGAAGCTCAAAACGTTCATTATAAATTTTACCATAGTCTACACTGCACGGATCATCTCCGAAATCGCAGGCATCGCACTCTTCTTTTGTAAGAACTCCTTCCTCAATCAGCGCTTCCAGATCAATGAAATACGGATTCCCCGCAAAAGTTGAAAAAGACTGGTATGGTGAATCCCCATAGCTTGTTGGTCCCAGTGGAAGAATCTGCCAGTAGGACTGTCCTGCCTCTACTAACTGATCCACGAATTCATATGCCTCTTTGGAAAATGCTCCGATTCCGTATTTTGACGGAATGCTGCTGATAGGAAGTAAAATTCCCCCTGCTCTTTTCATTTCTTTTATCCTCCTGACTTCTGTCTGTATCTTCCGGTTTTACCCTTTTATCCTTAATATCATACCATAAAATACAGCTCTTTTATCTACAAAAAACTATACTGTTTCTATCATTTATTATACAATTTTCGACTGTTCTTCGTTCCTTTTGTTACTCGCATGGAAATGTCATATTCCACTGGGCGCGCACTGCATCCATCAGTTTCATGACGCGTATTGTTTCACTGTGCGGCATCTCGTCACACTCTGTTTTTCCTTCTTCAATCGCCTTGATGCAGGAAAGAACTTCATACTCATAACCGTTGATCTGCTTAGGGCGTTCATATCTTGCAATCATTTTCCGACTCAGATCAAACACACGGATTTCTTCACAGTTATTGATATTCTGCACTTCAATATATCCTTTGTCTCCGTTTATCACACCCTGACGATCTGTCTGTGCAAGCATATTACTGTGGAGCACGGCCATCCTTCCGTCTGCAAAAGTAAGTGTCATGCTGTTCATCCAGTCAATTCCTGCCGGAGACATCACAGCAGTCGAAGTGATGCTTTTCACTTCTTCATGAAATGTCATCAGCGCAAAATTAATCGGGTAAACTCCAAGGTCAAGAAGCGCTCCTCCTGCAAGTTCAGGATTCTGCATACGCTCCACATGTGGCAGGACATATCCCAGATTCGCAGTAAGCGAGGTCACTTTCCCGATTACTCCACTTTCAACAATATCATCAATCATCTTTCTGCTTGGCATATATCTGGTCCAGATTGCCTCAGCCAGTAAGAGTCCTTTTTCATCTGCAAGCTTCACAAGCTCCTCTGCCTGCGCGGCATTTACGGTAAAAGCTTTTTCTACTAGTACATGCTTCCCGTGTTCCAAACATAATTTCGCATGCTGATAATGATGAGAATGCGGAGAAGCCACATATACCATCTCTACCTCCGGATCTTCTACCATCTCTCCATAGGATCCATACGCCTTTTCAAACCCCCATTTTTCAGCAAATGCCTCTGCACGTTCAAGTTCTCTACAGGCAACTGCGTACTTTTCAACCTTATCAATCCTGCTTACTGCCTCTGCCATACTATTTGCGATATTTCCTGCTGCCAATATTGCAAATTTCATTTCCATTACCCCTTTCACGGTTATTCTTTTCTACGCACTCAGGAATTCTTCCTGCGTAATCCGACATCTGTTTTTATGATGTTGGGGTCAAAAGCCTTTGACCCCATGATGCTTAAGTATATTTATTGTACCATATACAGTAAAAAGACGCAAACTCCAAAAAGTATTCTCCCAATACTTTTCGCGAGTCTGCGTCCTGTTTTTATGCTTTATGAAACTATTTTATGTCTATTCTAGTTTACTTCACGAATTCTTTGTTTCACACTGGCTTCCAGCTTTCCTTTTTCTTCGTCAATCAGGATGGTGTCCCCGCTTCCCACATTTCCACTCAGGATCAGCCTTGCGGCAAGTGTTTCCACATTCTTCTGAAGATAACGCTTCAGAGGTCTTGCGCCGTACATCGGATCATATCCGCCCTCTACCACAAGCTGTTTTGCGGCTTCAGTGAGTTCCACATCCAGTTCCTTATCCACCAAACGTTTATTCACATCAGCAACAAGCAGGTCGATGATTGAGTAAATGTTGTCTTTCGTAAGCGGCCTGAACATGATCGTCTCGTCCAGACGGTTCAGGAATTCCGGTCTGAAATGAGCCCTCAAATCATTCATTACCATCTGTTCGGCTTCCGGCTTAATACTTCCATCTTCGTCAATACCGTCGAGCAGATAGGTGGAACCGATATTGGATGTCATGATCAGGATCGTATTCTTAAAGTCCACAGTTCTTCCTTGTGAATCCGTGATACGTCCGTCATCCAGCACTTGAAGCAGTACGTTAAATACGTCCGGATGGGCTTTTTCTACTTCATCGAAAAGCACAACGGAATATGGTTTTCTTCTGACTGCTTCTGTGAGCTGTCCGCCTTCATCATATCCGACATATCCCGGAGGCGCTCCTATAAGACGGGAAACGGAATATTTCTCCATATACTCACTCATATCAATACGTACCATATTGTTCTCGTCATCGAAAAGACTCTCCGCAAGCGCTTTGGCAAGTTCCGTCTTACCTACACCTGTAGGTCCCAGAAAGAGGAATGATCCTATCGGCTTTGTCGGATCTTTGATTCCGGCTTTTGAACGGATAATTGCTTCCGTAACCTTCTGCACACCTTCATCCTGTCCAATCACACGTTTATGAAGCTCTTTGTCCAGATTCAGTGTCTTGCTTCTCTCACTTTCATTCAGTTTAGCAACCGGAATTCCGGTCCACCTTGAAATGATCTTTGCGATTTCTTCTTCGGTCACGCTCTCATGAACCAGAGACAGGTCTTCGTCTTTTACCTTCTCTTCTTCCGCTTCCAGCTGTTTCTGTAGCTGCGGCAGGCGTCCGTACTGAAGTTCAGCAGCCTTATTCAGATCATACTGCTGTTTGGCAGTCTGAATTTCCCGGTTGACCTGCTCAATCTGTTCACGAAGTTTCTGCACGGATTCAATGGAACGCTTTTCATTGTCCCACTGTGCTTTTCGCTTTGCGAACTCTTCCCTGTGTTCCGCCAGATCCTGCTGCAAATGCTGCAGTCTCTCCTGACTTAACCGGTCATCCTCTTTCTTAAGTGCAGCCTCCTCGATCTCAAGCTGCATGATCTTACGGTTCAGCTCATCCAGCTCTGTCGGCATAGAATCCAGCTCCGTCTTAATCAAAGCACATGCCTCATCTACAAGGTCAATTGCCTTGTCAGGAAGAAAGCGGTCGGAAATATAACGGTTTGACAGTGTTGCAGCTGCAACCAGTGCTCCATCTGTAATCTTCACACCGTGGAATACTTCGTAGCGTTCTTTTAATCCACGCAGGATAGAAATCGCATCTTCCACCGTCGGTTCATCTACCGTAACCGGCTGGAATCGTCTCTCCAAAGCCGCATCCTTCTCAATATACTGACGGTACTCATCCAAGGTAGTTGCACCGATACAGTGAAGCTCACCTCTTGCCAGCATCGGTTTTAACATGTTGCCCGCATCCATAGCACCTTCACTCTTACCGGCGCCCACAATCGTATGAAGCTCATCGATGAAAAGAATAATGTTTCCATCGCTGTTTTTCACTTCCTCAAGGACGGCTTTCAGACGTTCCTCGAATTCACCACGGTACTTTGCACCTGCGACAAGGGCTCCCATATCCAGAGCAAAAATCTTCTTATCTTTCAGTCCTTCCGGTACATCCCCACGAACGATTCTCTGAGCAAGTCCTTCAACTGCTGCCGTTTTACCTACACCAGGTTCACCGATGAGTACCGGATTATTCTTCGTCTTACGGGAAAGAATACGAATCACATTACGGATTTCCGCATCACGTCCGATGACCGGATCCAGCTTCTGCTCTCTCGCTCGTTCCACAAGGTCCTGACCATACTTATTCAACGTATCATAAGTCGCCTCCGGATTGTCACTGGTCACTCTCTGATTGCCTCTGACGGTAGAAAGTGCCTGAAGGAATCCTTCTCTTGTGATTCCCAGTTCTTTGAATAAATTCTTCATGTCACGGCTTGCATATTTCATAAGAGCCAGAAACAAGTGCTCTACAGAAACATATTCATCTCCCATCTGCTTTGCCTCATCTTCGCCGTGAACCAGTACATTGTTCAGATTCTGACCAATGTACATCTGTCCGCCCTGTACCTTCGGACGTTTCCTTAAAGCTTCTTCCACGCGATTGATGATCGTCTCTTTCGTAATTCCCATCTTCTCAACCAGCTTCAAGATTAAGCTGTCATCAATCGTAAGAAGAGCATATAATAAATGCTCCTGCTCAACTTCCTGATTACCGTAATCCATTGCTACTTTCTCGCAGCCCTGAACTGCCGCCATGGAGCTTTGTGTAAATTTATTAATGTTCATAACACACGCCTCCTTTATAAACAACTGATACAATTAGTGTACTCAGAACAAGCTTTCCTTTTGTTCTAGTTGAAATATAACACTTGTTATTAGCACTGTCAAGTGTTGAGTGCTAATTTTATACAAAAAATAATCTTTCTTTATCCTTATATTCATGCTAGAATAGTCTCGTGCGGCATTTTACGCCTCACCAAACTTCTAGAATAATTTGGGGAATGATTATTATGAGAAAGCAAAAAACCATTGATCTGACTACAGGTCCGATTTTCAAAACTCTGGCAGAACTTGCTCTGCCGATCATGGCTTCTTCTTTTCTGGGAACTGCCTACAGTATCACCGATATGGCATGGATCGGAAAGCTCGGCTCCAAAGCCGTTGCGGGTCTCGGGGTCGGGAGCATGTTCGTATGGCTCTCTCAGGGACTTGTTGCCCTTGCCAGAATGGGAGGGCAGGTAAATGTGGCGCAGAGCTGTGGAAGAAACGACCGCGCAGAAGCAAAACACTATGCAGCTTCTGCTCTTCAGCTTACGGTACTTTTCGGTATTCTTTATGCCGCATTCTGCCTGATATTCATAAAGCCTCTGCTTGGATTTTTCAATCTCACCGATGCGGTTTCTTATGCCGCCGCTGAGATCTACATGAAGATCACCTGTGGATTTATTATTTTTTCCTATTTAAATCTGACTTTGACCGGGCTTTATACTGCACAGGGAGATTCGAAAACACCGTTCAAGGCTAACCTGATCGGACTTGTCTCCAACATGATACTGGATCCACTTTTGATTCTTGGTATCGGTCCATTTCCCCGCCTTGAGGCAATGGGCGCTGCAATTGCAACCGTGACAGCACAGTTCCTGGTTATGGCGGTTTTAATCATTGACATTTTCAGGTTGAAAAATAATAATAATATATTAAGAGAAATAAATTTACTTTCACCAAGTCCCGCCAGATATTATGAGTCCATCTGCCGGATCGGAATTCCAACTGCACTTCAGAGCAGCCTTTACTGTATGATTTCCATGGTTCTGACGCGTATGATCTCCGGCTTTGGTGCTGCCGCTATTGCAACTCAGAGGGTCGGCGGACAGATTGAATCTCTTTCGTGGAATACAGCCGACGGATTTGGCGCCGCTTTAAATGCTTTTACAGGCCAGAACTACGGTGCGAAGAAATCGGATCGCATCCGCAAAGGATATCAGATTTCTTTCTGGATTCTGGTGCTCTGGGGAGCGCTTATCAGTGCCGCTTTTATTTTCCTGCCGACACCTATTTCCTGGTTATTCTTCCATGAAGAAGAAGCGATACGAATCTCCGCAGAATATTTAGTCATACTTGGATTCAGCGAAACCTTCATGTGTATAGAACTCATGACCGTCGGTGCACTTTCGGGACTTGGCAAAACCACACTTTGCAGTGTAATCAGCATCACACTTACCGGTGCAAGAATCCCACTTGCAATGCTCCTTACACACATCGGAATGGGACTTTCCGGAATCTGGTGGGCACTTACGATTTCTTCTATCGCGAAGGGAATTATTTTTTATTTCACCTTCCACCACACCGCGAAAAAATTATAATCTATTTTTGATATTGCGAAATATCCCCTCGTATTTTATACTGAAAAAAAGTCATTTTTTGTCGAACATAAAATGCGGGGGGGATTCCAATGAAAAAGAAATCACGAAAGAACAACTCTAAAAACAGAAACAAAATCATTTACATACTTGTTTTCATCTTACTTCTTTTCCTTATACTTGACGGATACGCAGTAACCACCTGGTATCTTGACGAAAAAGAATCCCAGAAAAGCCAGAAGACATCCTCTCCTGTAAAAAATGCTGAAAGCGAAACAGTTTCCGCTCCTATACCGGAATCAGTCATCACCAATGAGCCTTCTATAAAAGAAGTAACTCTGATGGCTGTCGGAGACAATCTAATCCATACTGCGGTATGGCAGTCAAATCTTCAGGAAGACGGAAGCCATGACTACACTCTTCTCTATAAAGATATCGCCCCTTACCTTGAATCATGTGATATGAAAATCATTAACCAGGAAACGATTTTAGGCGGTGATGAAAAGGGTCTCAAAGATTATCCTGTCTTCAATTCCCCACAGGCAATCGGAGATGCACTATCTGAAGTCGGTTTCAACGTTGTGCTGCATGCATCCAATCATGGATTCGACATGGGACTTGACGGACTTTTAAACTGCGTGTCCTTCTGGAAAACGAATCATCCGGATGTGACCGTCCTTGGCATTTATGAGACGCCGGAAGAACAGGCAGAAATCCCGATCCTTGAAATGAACGGAATCAGGTTTGCCCTTCTCAACTATACATACAGCCATAACGCAGAAACCTTCAGCACAAGCGCCGAAGGCCATCTGAATATGTTATGCAATTACGATACCGGATCACGCAGGATCGATTTTAACACGATAAATCCTCAGGTAATCGAGGATATTAAGCGCGCGGAAGAACTGGCTGATTTCACCATCGTTCTTCCTCACTGGGGAATTGAATACACAATGGAGGAAACAAATCAGGAAACCTCCTTTGCAATGCAGATGACCCAGGCCGGTGCAGATCTGATCATCGGAACCCATCCTCATGTCATCCAGCCTGTAAAATGGGTGACTTCAGGCAACGGCAACCGGGCATTATGCTACTACTCTCTCGGAAATTACACCTCCGCCCAGGACGGAGTCGCACAGATGCTTGGCGGCATGGCAAATCTGACCATCGCTCAGGATGAAAACGGAACCTATATTAAAGAAGACAGTATTAAAGCCATCCCCCTGGTAACACACTTTGTTTATCCCGGATGGACCGGCTCCAGCGTTGTAGACAGCACCTACCTTCTGAAGAATTATACAGAAGAGCAGGCCGCAAGCCACGGACTAAGAAATGCCTGGGGCATCGTTCTGACCAAAGAAAAATTATTGTCTCTGGCTCAGGATACCTTTGGTGAATATCTTAGTATGGAATAATGGTTCTTCCTGTTCATATTGTGTAAAGGCACTTTTCTTCTTTCAGATTTTCCACTTCATCCGCCGGCACGAACGTTGTCTTAAGCCCAAACGCATTTCCGTCTCCCAGGAAGATTTTCCCCCAGTCACTTCTGGCCATCTTTATTTTCTATCACACATTTCCACGAAATCCTCATGATGTCCAACATATTTATATGCAGGACGAATGATTTTATTTGCACTAATCAGTTCTTCAAGACGATGTGCACTCCATCCCGGCATACGCGCGATTGCGAAAAGCGGCGTAAAAAGTTCTTCCGGAAGGCCAAGCATAGAATAAACAAATCCACTGTAGAAATCCACATTGGCACATACATTCTTAAACAGTTTACGGTGCTCCATAATCAGTCTTCCTGCGAGGCGTTCCACCAAATCATACAGCTCAAACTCATCCATACGACCTTTTTCTTCTGCCAGCTCTCTTGCAAATCTCTTAAGAATCACTTCTCTTGGATCAGATAAAGTATAAACCGCATGTCCCATACCATAAATAAGACCGGTGCGGTCAAATGCCTCCTTATCAAGAATCTTCTGCAGATAAGCTGCAACTTCCTCTTCATTCTTCCAGTCTTTTACATTCACCTTGATATCGTCAAACATTTTCTGAACCTTCAGGTTCGCTCCACCATGTCTTGGTCCTTTCAGCGATCCAATCGATGCTGCTACTGAAGAATATGTGTCGGTTCCTGATGAAGTAACTACATGTGTGGTAAATGTGGAGTTATTACCACCACCATGCTCTGCATGCAGAATCAGCGCGATATCCAGTACCTTCGCCTCAAGTTCTGTATAATCACTGTCAGGGCGAAGCATAAGAAGCATGTTCTCTGCAAGAGACAGTCCCTTTTTCGGATTTTTAATGAAAAGCGAATCATCTTTTCTAAAATGCCGGTAAGCATGATATGAATACACTGCGATCAGCGGCAACTTTGCTACCAGACTAAGTGATTGACGAAGTACGTTCTCCGGAGAAATATTTTCCGGATCAGAATCATATGTATAAAGTGTAAGAATACATCTCTGCATAGAATTCATAATATTCGCATTAGAAGCTTTCATAACTACGTCACGGACGAATCTTCCGCTAAGATTTTCCAATTCAAACATTACATTCAGGAACATATCCAACTCTTTTTTCGTTGGAAGCTTTCCAAATAACAGCAGATATATCGTCTCCTCAAAACCAAAACGTCTTCCTTCCAATCCGTTTACAAGATCTTTCACATTAATTCCCTGATAATATAAGCTTCCTTCTGCCGGAATTCTTCTTCCGTTGATCAGATTATACCCACTTACATCGGATACTTCCGTAAGCCCCGTCAGTACACCTTTACCGGCAGAGTCACGCAATCCTCTTTTTACATCATATTCAACGTACAGGTTAGGATCAATATGGTGCATCTTCATCAATTCTTTTGTCAGAATCTCCATATCCTGTTTCAGTATGCCCGGTTCTTCCATATCCATCATTTCATTCTCTGCCATATGTATACCTCCATTATAAACAAAAATTTCTTACTATTCTACACGAAACCTTCCAAGAATACAATCATTATTTGCAATTTTTATCTTCTTTTTATGCAAAAATTTTCTATTTTCCACTTTTTTATACTTATATACCAGTTCTTTCTGCAATTAGAGCGCGCTCCACAATCATTTATTTCTTTTCAATTTTTACTGCAAATGTTTTTTTTGTGAATTTTTTGTTATTTTACTTGTGTCTTTGTCTTAAACATATTAGAATATAAAATGCTTTAGGAGGAATAAGTATGAATGATATAACCAAAAAAATCCAGAGTGACAATTCAGATATGTTTACAGACAGCTTTGAAGTGACTTGTGACGGTGATTTTCCTGACCTTCCTTCTGATTTGGGAAATGATGCATATAAGGATGTTCTTTCCCAGCTTTCTGAACTTGACGATGAAGAAAGTATTGATTATCTTGCAACAAACAAGACAAGAACTCTTCCGTTTTCCAAGACTGTTCAGGATTATATGAAACCGGCTGTTTCCGATTCTTCTGTAAATAAAAAACAAGGAGTACGCAAAGAACTTCTGTATGCAATAGTTTTTATATCGATTCTTTGTATTTTAGCCGTAATGGCATATACCATCCGCTAAATATGAATCTATCCAGATTGTTTACAAGCATACATCATAAAAGAAAGAAAGTGCCTTCTCCTCTTTTGGGAATGCACTTTCAAAAGAATTAAGAAAGAAAATCAAGAAGTGAACTGTTGAGAAATTCTTAACACGATATAAAAAACTTACAGTTTTTAAATTCTATGGTTATGTGTCTGATTTCATAATATCACAAAACGCAACACATTAGTTCATTTCGCCATATTTCGATATCCCGCGACAAAATCAGTGATTTTCCGTAAGTCTCACTTATCCCTTAAACCTGTATCCAACCCCTACTTCCGTCAAAATGAAATGCGGATTTGTCGGTTCCTTCTCAATTTTTCTTCGAAGAGCCGCCATAAACACTCGAAGATTCGCGGATTCCACTCCTTGGCTGCTCCCCCAGATTTCACTTAGAATATATCTGTGTGTCAAAACCTTTCCTCGATTTTCAATCAACAGATTCAGAATCTTAAATTCCAACGGAGTAAGATGCACTTCTTCTCCATCAATCAGCACGAGATGCTTTTCCTTGTCCACTGTAAGATAATCACAAGTAAATACAGGATCCGTCTCTTTCTGCTGAGGAACCAGGCTTTTACGAAGTCCTACACGAATTCTTGCCATAAGCTCTCCCATATAAAAAGGCTTTGTCACATAATCATCTGCGCCCATATCGAGCGCCTCAATCTTCTGATGTTCCTCTTGACGGGCACTCACTACAATAATCGGCACCTGTGAAATTTCCCTGATTGCTTTCAGAACATCCATTCCGTCTCCATCCGGAAGCCCCAGATCAAGAATGACCATATCCGGTCGGTTTGCATAGAAAAGACTTATCGCTTCTTCAACCGTTTTCGCTATATAGAAGCCATGATTTTCTTTCTTTAAACTCATAGAAATAAAACTAATTATATATTTATCATCTTCAACAACCAAAATATATCTCTTATCTTCCAACCGTATTCACCTGCTCCGCCTTCAGCCAGAACACAAACTGTGCGCCGCCTTCCTTACGATTTCTGGCATAAATTTTTCCTCCATGAGCTTCTATTACTGCCCTGCAGATTGCAAGTCCGAGACCAATTCCCCGTTTCCCGTCTTCTTTTCCTTCTCCCTGTGTAATAAACTCATCAAAGATCTGTGGCAGAATCTCTTCATCAATCCCTTCGCCCTCATCTTCCACAGAGAAAAACATTTTCTCCTTTTCATAGGCAACAGTGATCCATATTCGGTCTCCTTCCTTTGTATGCTTCATCGCATTATCCAGAAGGTTGATGATCACCTGTACCATCATCTGCCCATCCACCAACGCTACAACAATATCCTCCGGAAGTTTAACTGAGAATTTTCGCTTGTCACGAAGCCCAATCACATGCGTTGCTGCCTCGTAGATCATATCATCCACCACTTCGGGCTGTTTTTTAATCACAAGCTGACCGCTTTCAATCTTTGTCATGCTCAGGATATTTTCCATGGTTTTCATCAGCCAGACCGCCTGCTCCTTTATTTCCCCCGCCAGCTCCTTTCTCGTACCGGCTTCCATCTCTTCCGCTTCAGCCAAAAGTCCGGCATCTCCTAAAATACCGGTCAGTGGGGTCCTGAAGTCATGGGAAATACTGCGAAGCATACTGCTCTTCAAACGTTCCCGCTCCATCTGTGCCTTCGTGTCTTCCGTAATCTTCATCTGTTTTCTGAACTGCACCGTGAGACTGGATGAAATAAATGCAGCCACTAGAAAAAATCCCATCAATACAACGTCATTTTGATTCATGATTACAAACGTATGTACCGGGACTTTGAAAAAATAATTAAAGATCAAAACACTCAGCACTGCACCAAATGCACCGTAAAAATAGCCGGTCGTACATACGGTAATCAAAAGTACGCCCACAATATATACCATGAGCGCATTTTCCTTACCACTCCCGGCTTGTGCAAGCACAGTGGAAATTACAGTAGCGAGAAACAGAATTCCGGCTAAACGCCCCATATAAATTACTGCTTCTTTTTTGCTGTTCATGTATTCTATTTTCCCATACTGGAAAGCAGTCTGTCAATATCTTTTGTAAGCCCAACCACCATCAAATGATCATCCGCTTTCATAACATAGTCCGTTCTCGGAAGCACAACCAGCTCACTTCCGGCACGAATACCAAAAATATTGACATGATATTTTGCACGGACATCCGCTTCTCCAATAGAATGTCCGATCCATTCCCTCTTCGGCTGAATTTCAAAAATCGAATAATCCTTACTTAATTCAAAATAATCAAACACATGATTTGCACTGTATTTCACAGCCAGACGTTCCGCAATGTCACGGTCCGGATAAAAGACCTCATCCGCGCCGTTCCTAAGCAGGAACTTTGCATGGATGTCCCGATTCGCCTTGCTGACCACGTGTTTTGCTCCCAATTCTTTCACAAGACTTGTTATTTCAAGACTGCTCTGGAAATTAGATCCAATACATATAAAACAGATATCAAAGTTCCCTACTCCAAGGCTCTTCAGTACCTCTTCGTTCGTACAATCTCCCACTTTCACTGCTGTCGCAATAGAAAGCAGATCCTCCGTCTTTGACTCGTCCCGATCAATAATCATCACGTCATTTCCAAGCCGTACCATATCCGCACAGAGATGATGACCAAATCTTCCAAGCCCAATAATTAAAACCGATTTCATTTTATTTCTCCTTCATTATCCTATTGTAATATGTTCCACCGGAAGTTTCACCGGTGCATCATGTTTATGTCCTCTTATCGATAACGCAAATGTCAGACTTCCTATTCGTCCGCAGAACATCAGGAAAATCAATACAATTCTCGAACTCTGGCAGACTCCCCTTGTAATCCCGGTAGACATTCCAACTGTACCGATTGCAGAAAGTACTTCAAACAGCGCTCCTGAAAGATTAAATACCGGCTGTCTTGCCATCAGATAAATCGCTGCAATGACTGCCAGGAACAGGTTCGTACACAATACCACACTGGCTTTTCTTATCGCACTGTCATCAAGTCTTCGGTTAAATACATTGCATCCGCTTTCCTGACGCAGATTTGCTCTTACAAATACCATAAGAACCACCAGAGTCGATGTCTTGATACCACCTGCCGTAGATCCAGGACTTCCTCCGATAAACATCAGAACCATAGTAACGAACTTGCTTCCATCCGTTAAGGCCATCGTATCCGTTGTATTAAAACCGGCTGTACGTGCTGTTACAGAATTAAAAAGTGAACACCAAATTTGTTCTCCAAGCGGAATTCCTTCCAACACATTATGCTGCTCCATAACAAAAAACAGAACTGCACCTATAACAATCAACGTCACCGTTGTAGAAATGACAATCTTTGTATGTAATCGGTATCGTTCCCATTCAAACTTATGCACCGACAGATCATCCCAGACAAAAAAGCCGATGCCACCCACAACAATCAGTGTCATAATTACAATATTCACGAGCCAGTCTCCTGAATAGCGTGTCAAAGAGCTGTAAGCTTCCGAACACCCCATCAAATCAAATCCAGCATTGCAAAATGCAGAAACAGAATGAAAAATACCGTACCAGATTCCGCGCCAGATTCCAAAATCAGGAATAAATCGAATCATTAGTAAAAATGCTCCTATAACTTCGAAGAAAATGGTCCCCATCATAATCTTCTTGGCGAGCTTCACAATTCCTCCGATCTGTAAGCTGTTAATACTTTCCTGTAAAATTCCTCTCGTTCTAAGTCCAATCTTTCTCCGAAACAAAATTGCCACATAAACACCAAGTGTCATGAATCCCATTCCGCCGATCTGAATCAGGACCAATATGATCACCTGCCCCAAAAGTGACCAGTGCTGCCAGGTATCCACTACTACAAGCCCGGTCACACACGCTGCCGATGTCGATGTAAACAGAGTATCTGCAAACGAAGTCCATACTGCATCACGCGAAGAAACCGGGAGCATCAGCAGAATGCTCCCAGTCAGAATAATCAAAATATATCCAAACACAATCATCTGTGTCTGTGTTAATTTTTTATAAAAAAGTTTCATTGCAACTCTTCCCCCTGCTAATCCTCGCCGTCTTTTCTGGCCTCCAGATATGATCCAACTTCTTCATAAGGTGCATCCCCAAAAAGAAAAGAAATCCCGAAATCAAAAGAGTTGTCGCAACTGCAATTACCAGAAACATACCATCACCGCCCCAACTTCTTCTCTCTAATCATTAGTATTTCCCGTATATCAGGTTACATACATGATACAATGCTATGTGTTAAGATTGTGAAAATATTTTTCCGAATTCGTTAATTTTCTGTTTATATATGTTCATAGTGCCTCAGTCGTACTCATCTTGTCATCGCACCTTAAAAGCCTGTTTTCTTGACTATCCATATCGCAAATCGTATAATAAGCCTATGAAATTCTAAACAAAGAAAGGGAATTTATCATGAGAGCTTACGAACGTTTTTTAACCTATGCGAAAATGCGCACACCAAGCGATGAAAACAGCAACACATCTCCTTCAAGTTCATGCCAGTTTGAACTTGCCAATCTTTTAAAAGAAGAAATGCTGGAAATCGGTATTGCAGATGCACATGTAACCGAATACTGTTACGTTTATGGAACCATTCCTGCCACCGTTGGTCTGGAAAATGTTCCGAAGATTGGTTTCATTGCACATATGGATACTGTTTCTGATTATTGTGACCACGATATCACTCCGGTCATTCACGAAAATTACGATGGAGGAGACCTCCCTCTTGGAGACAGCGGACGTACACTTGCTGTAAAAGATTTCCCGCATTTATCGGATTTAAAAGACCGTACACTCATCACAACTGACGGAACCACCGTTCTCGGTGCAGATGACAAAGCCGGTATTGCCGAGATTATGACCATGGCAGAACGCCTGATCACAGAGAACATTCCTCACGGAACAATCTGTATTGCATTTACTCCGGACGAAGAAGTGGGTGCCGGAACCGCACATTTTGATGTGAAAGAATTCGGTGCTGATTTTGCCTATACACTGGACGGTGACACTGAAGGTGAGATTCAATATGAAAACTTCAACGCCTGCAAGGCTGATTTCGAAATCACCGGATTTGGCGTACATCCGGGTTCTGGCAAGGACACCATGATCAATGCCTGCCTTGTCGCTATGGAGATCAACCAGATGCTCCCGGGATGCGAGACTCCAAGAGGAACAGAAGATTACGAAGGTTTCTTCCATCTTATGAGCATGAGCGGTGACGTAACCTGCGCAGAACTTCACTATCTCATCCGCGATCATGACAAGAACTTCTTTGAAATGCGCAAGAACACACTTCGTCTGATTGAAAAGAATCTGAACGGAAAATGGGGCGAAGGAACGGTAAAACTTACCATCACCGACCAGTACCAGAATATGTCCGAGATTATAGCCACCTGCATGCATTTGATTGAAAATGCAAAGACAGCCTGTGAAAACGCAGATGTTGTTCCACAGATTCTTCCGATTCGCGGTGGCACTGACGGATGCCAGCTCAGCTTCAAAGGGCTTCCTTGCCCGAATCTTGGAACCGGCGGACATGCTTATCACGGTCCATATGAACATATTACCGCAGAAGGTATGGATAAAGCTGTTAATATCGCAGTTGAGCTTGTGAAAATCTATGCGAAATAAGGGATTCTACCACATAAGAAAAACGCGCCGATGGCGCGTTTTTCTAGTCAAAGATATTATCTTCTTTCTTCCATTCTTGTATCTGTCCCAAAATAATATTCATCAGATTCGTCCTTGCCTCCACACTGGCCCATGCTACATGAGGAGTAATAAGAAGTTTACGACTATCCTTTATCTTAAGTAGCGGATTAGTTTCACTCATCGGCTCCTTACATAGCACATCCAGACCTGCAGCTGCAATTTCTCCCTTTAAAAGCGCATCATAGAGATCCTGTTCATTTACTATCGGACCGCGCCCCAGATTCAGGAAAATACTCTCCGGCTTCATTTTCTTAAATGCTTCCGCATTCATCAGATTTTCCGTATACTCATTCAAAGGGGCGTGCACTGATACAATATCCGACTCACGAAGCAAAGTCTCAAAATCAACCTGATGATACCCCGACTGTGGATTTGCTCCGGATGGTGAACAGTAAATCACCTTCGCTCCAAATGCCTCCGCAATCCCGGCAACTCTTCTTCCGATATTTCCAAGTCCGATGATTCCCCAGGTTTTCCCACAGATTTCATGGAAATGTTCCGCAAAGTGTGTGAAAATCGTATCATTTACATATTCCTCTTCTTTCACATAATCATCATAATATCGCATCTTTTCCAGCAAAAACAAGAGCATTGCAAAGGTATGCTGTGCCACCGTTTCCGTCGAATAACCGGCTACATTTCTCCACTCGATTCCGCGTTTTGCGAGATACTCCTTATCCAGATTATTGGTTCCCGTTGCAGTCACGCAGACCAGCTTCAGTTTCTCGGCATTTCCAATCGTCCTCTCATTAATCTGCACCTTGTTCAAAATGATCACATCTGCATCTCGCACTCTGTCCGGAACTTCCTCTGAACTGGAAAATCCATATTTCACAACCTCACCAAGTGCATCGTAGCCAGAAAGATCTATATCGTCTCCTATCGTCTTCACATCCAAAAATACTATTTTCATATTCAAGTTTCCTCCTGCCGGTTTTCATTTCATTCTGTCTTGTCATAATAGTACCACATTTTGCGTATATCGTACCACTTTTTTCCTTTTCAGGGTGTTGACTTTTTAGTCTTTCCGATTGTATACTAAAGAAAGTGAAGAGCATTTGCGGATTATATAGTCCCTTAAGGGTCATGATATAATTTGCAGATGCTTTTTTGGTCAGGAGGAATTGTCATGAATAAAAGTAAAACTAAAGATCTCGCTATTGATATTCTGGTTGATATTCTGGTTGATATTCTCGGGGGAATCCTGATTGCGGTCGGCACCTATAATTTCGCCGCTGCCGCCAGATTTCCTATGGTAGGATTCAACGGAATCGCACTTATTTTCTATTATCTTTTCGGATGGCCGATCGGTACGGTTGCTCTGCTTCTTAACATACCGGTTGCACTTTGTACCTTCCGGATTCTCGGCCGGCAGTTTTTTCTTCGCTCCGTCCGCACGATTTTTATCACATCCGCCATCATGGACATTATAGCTCCGATGTTTCCGGTTTACACAGGTGACAGGCTTCTTGCAGCCATCTGCTGTGGCGTTCTATCCGGATTTGGATACGCGATGATCTACATGCGTGATTCTTCTACCGGAGGTTCCGATTTTATCACAATGTCAATCCGAGTACTAAATCCGCATCTGACAATTGGAAATATTGCCTTCATCATGGATGCCATCATTGTTATTCTCGGAACGATACTCGTTTCAAAAGATATTGACAGCCTGATCTATGGTATGATGCTCAGTTATCTGATGTCTATTGTTGTAGACAAAACCATGTACGGTATCGACCGTGGCAAAGTCACCCTCATCGTGACCGAACACGGCCCGGAAGTCTGCGGAAAAATCGATGAACGCCTTGGACGCGGATCCACGATTTTAAAAGGAATTGGAAGTTATTCTAAGAATGAAAAAGATGTTGTCATGTGCGCATGTAATAATAAACAGATGTACGGAATAAGAAGGCTTGTAAAAGAAATTGATAAGAAAGCATTTCTTGTAATCATGGAGTCGAATGAAGTAGTCGGAGAAGGGTTTAAGGCGGAATAAATTCAAAACTCGCTCGCGAGTCTTGGCGCAGGATTCGGGTCAGCGAAGGAGAAGAAAGGCAATCGCTCCGGTTGCTTCCACACCCCCCGCTCTTGCCTTTCTTCTTCGCTCCCTAATATTTCCACTCTCTTCAAATTCTATGCGGCTGTACGCCGCATGGCGCTTAGCGTATGTTGAAGACAGGAAACTATGACATCAAATCTTCAGTGATAGACTTCAGATTGAGGAAGTTTGTCAGGTAATCACTTGTTCCTGTCTTAGCATCTGTTCCGGACATGTTGAATCCACCGAATGGATGCTGAAGCACTACTGCTGCGGTAGATTTTCTATTGAAATACAAGTTTCCTACCTGGAACTGTACTTTTGCTTTCATAATATTCTCACGGGTTTCGCTGTATACAGAACCTGTAAGTCCATATTCTGTCTGGTTTGCGATATCGAGTGCTTCATCAAAGGAATCTACTTTGATGACTGCAAGAACAGGTCCGAAGATTTCTTCATTTGCAATTCTTGCATCTCTCTTGATATCACGTACTACAGTTGGATCGATATAATATCCTTCTGCATCGTTATATGTACCACCGAATACGATGTTTCCTTCACCACGTGCTACTTCGATATAGCCTTTGATTCTGTCGAAGGATGCCTGGTTGATAACCGGTCCCATCGGAGCATTGCTTCTTCCGGAAGCCTGAGCTTCTTTGAGAGCTTTAGCTTCTTCAACAACTGCATCAACAAGTTCATCATATACATCGCTCATAACAATTGCTCTTGAGCATGCAGAACATTTCTGTCCCTGGAATGAGAATGCAGCGTTTGCAATTCCTTTTGCTGCTTTCTTGATATTTGCTGTAGAATCTACGATGATAGCGTTCTTTCCACCCATTTCTGCTACAACACGTTTGATCCATTTCTGTCCTTCGGAAATCTTTGCAGCATGTTCATTGATACGACATCCTACTGCTTTTGATCCTGTGAAGTTGATGAATCTTGTAAGTGGATGTTCTACAATGTAGTCCCCGATTTCTGAACCTGATCCCGGGATGTAGTTTACAACACCTGCCGGGATTCCTGCTTTTTCACAAAGTTCGATGAACTTGTAAGCAACAATCGGAGTATCCGACGATGGTTTGCAAACGATGGTGTTACCGGTAACAACTGCTGCTGCAACCATACCTCCAAGAAGAGAAAGCGGGAAGTTCCACGGTGGAACAGCCACGCCTACACCGATCGGGATATAAATACATTTTGTATATTCATCAGTCGGTACCAGTTCCAGACCTTTATCAAGTTCTGCCATGTGCATTACATAAGAATTAATGAAGTCAAGCTGTTCGCAAAGTTCTCCGTCAGCTTCGCCCCAGTTCTTTCCGCTCTCTTCCACATTCCATGCATCGATAACGTAACGATTCTCATCTAATAATACAGCGAGTCTTCTCAGACAACGGATTCTCTCTTCTACCGGAGTAACACTCCATGTCTTAAATGCTTCGTTTGCTGCAAGAATTGCTTTCTCTGCAAGTTCCTGACTGCATGAACATGCATATCCAAGTACTTCCTTTGTTGCAGGTGATAAAGAAGTGATCTTCTTCTCTGTTACAATTCTTTCTCCACCGATGATCAGTGGATATACACTACCTTTTTCAGCGTCTACCTGCTGAAATGCCTCTTCCATTTTCGTTTTATTCTCTTCAAGCGAAAAATCCAGTTCTGTAGCATTCTTAAATCCTTTAAGCATCTTTTCATACCTCCAAATGTATACTATTATACAAGTATTGTAACAACTAATTTTTTGCTCGTCAATCTATTAAACTGTGTAATTATTCCAAAAATTCTAATTTTTCTATAATTTATCCCTCTTTTGAGTTCAGAACACCAATCAGCATCACAAGTGCGCCTCCAAAAATTGCCAGATCTCCAAGATTGAATGTGATATCTGTCAGCTTTTTATGCGGTGTCTTGATTGCCAGATAGTCAACCACATACCTTCGTTTTAAACGGTCGTAAGTATTACTTACCGCTCCGCCCAGCATAAGAGCTGTTCCGGCTTTTTCCAGATGCTCTCCCGGTTTCTTAAGAAGAACCGCCTGCCAGATCATGAGAAGTCCCAGTGCAAAAACAGAAGCAAGCTGAACAAAAAGAGGATACTGTTCCAGGCGGTTCATGATCATTCCTTTATTGTGCACCTTTCGCAGAACCCCTCTTTTATGCCAGATACTTCTTTCTTCCCTTGGCTTCACATGCTTCTCAATATATTGCTTCAGTCCCAGGTCAACACCTGCCACAACAACAATGATCAATACACATACTACTGCCATTTTCTATTCTCCTTTGATCCGTGAAATATTGCGCTTAAGAGCTGCTATTTTTTCCCGGCGCCCTTCGATTACTTCGCAGTATTCGGCAAAATCTTCACCGACCTCTTCACCATTTTTATATTTCTCATATAATTTCTTTCCCATATCAGAAAAGTCCCGTTCATTTTCACGTTTAAGCGAATACACATCACCTTTCAGCTTCTGAATCTCCAGTGTATCCTCCGCCTTTTTCCCAAATTCATCCACGGTATCGCTGATACGCTTTCCTAAAGTACCAAAAAAATCATCCATCTTTCGTTCTCCCTTCTGTTTTTGATTTAAAATGTAACAGTCCATCTGTTACTAAAATCTGCGAATCTGTTCAAATGTGTGATAAAGATTCAAGGTTCCATATCCCCATTCACGGTTCGGATAGATTCTTCCATCCGCTCTTGTTGCTCCAAGAATCAAAAGATTCCGTATCTGCATAGAGTCCGGAATTTCACCGATTCTTACCAGCCATTCCATCAGAAGCGCCGCTGCCCCAGCAGTGATTCCTGCCGCCACACTGGAACCGGAGCGTACGGAAAACTGTCCCCTTAAGTTCACTCCCGTCACCCGAATTCCCGGCGCCGCGAAATCGGGTTTTACTCTTTCAAGTCTAGTATATCCTCTTCCAGAGCTTACCGCAACACTATTGTCTGCCCCATTATAATACGCAACAGTAGCATTCGAAACCGAATCCCCCGGAGAAGTGATCGTATAGTCCGGGTTTGATCGCAAAAAGAATACTTCTCCATCAATGAATTCATCCACCGGAAGCCAGGAATGATAGCTTCCGTCTCCCACCTGAACTGCCTCTATTCGTATACGCCAGATTCCTGTCAACGGTTTTTCAAACTGAAAAAAAATCAGTTCGGAATTTGTATTTTCTGCAAGCAGACGGTAGCTAACATTCAGTCTGGTTTTTTCAAAGATAAAATCATAACTTTCCACACCGCTTCTGACCGGTATGACTCCGCTCTGATCTCCGGTAGGCGATATCACGGTAACAGAAAGCACATTGGGAATTTCAGTCCAGATTTCCATTACAAAACCCGGAACATCCGCGCCAACGCTGACTTCAATCTCCTCCTCCTGATTATTCTGTACCTTTCCCAGAAAATGATGTCTTTTATCCGCTTCATTTCCTCCTCCTACTACGATTGCTGTAAATGATGTGCTGGATAACACTTCCAGATAAGAAGCCAGAGGTGTTGCCCCGCTATGCCCTCCCAGATTTGTTCCAAGCGCAATGCAAAGAATCAGAGGTTTATTCTCTCTTAACGCCAGCATGCGAAGATAATAGATTCCGGCCATAATATCCGTTTCCTGATAGCAGGGCGCATCCGGTGCGATAAAATAAAAATTTCTCAGATACTGCTTTGCTTCCTTCAATTTTACTACGGCGATTTCCGCTTCAGGAGCCGCTCCCAAGAATTGGTTCTCTGCATTTCCACTTCCGCAGGCAACACTTGCGATGAATGTTCCGTGCCCGTTCGTATCCTGGCTTGGGACGATCTTTTGCGGGAATCCGGACTTTATCGCCTCATCAATCTGTTCTCTGGTATATTCGCTCCCATAAGGAAAGTTTTCCGGTGAGTTCCCATTTTGTATTGTCTGATCCCAGATTGCAAGAATTCTTGTACTTCCGTCCAGATTTCTGAACACCATATCTTCATATCGTATCCCTGTGTCGATAAAACCGATCAAAACCCCCTTCCCATCAAGCTCTAATCCCGGAAGTCCCTGTACCTGTGTCACCCCGGCCTGTTCCAGTGCTTCCATATCAAGAAGTGTGTAACACTTAGGAACCGAAAAATAAGGGTACTGATAAAGTGCTCTACTGTTTGTCCCTTCCTTTGCCAGAGTGACAATTCGAAATGTATACTCCAGTGGAATCTGGCAGACTCCTTCTTGCACAATCTGTTCCCAGAATCCCCTCCTTCCACTCAATATAAAATCCATGTAGTCTTCCGACAAAATCTGTTGTCTGCAGATATCCAGATCCGGCATAACAAAATACCTCATACACTTTTTCACAGTATATGAGGTATTCTGCACATATATTCATTTCGTATTCCGCTTCGTCTGTAGTATTTCTCACATCAATTGTCAAGGCAACTACTTTAGGAAACGCCGCCCTGAGATTCAAGCAGCAAAGCCTCCTGTCCCCGAAGCCTGATAATCGGTCCTCCCGTTCCTTCTATGTAAGCCTGTGTGATCGTCACCTGACCGATACTGTCATCCTTGGGTATCTCGTACATGATGTCGAGCATAAATTCTTCTATGATCGCGCGAAGTGCTCTGGCTCCGGTATCCTTTTCCATCGCCCTTCTTGCAATAGCGTGAAGGGAATCTTCATCAAATTCCAGTTTCACTTCATCAAGAGCAAGAAGCTTCTGGTACTGTTTCAGAATCGCATTTTTCGGTTCTTTTAAAATCTTGACCAGCATATCTTCATTTAATCCCTGCAGGGTAAATACAACCGGAAGACGTCCTAAAAATTCCGGAATCATTCCGAAATTCCGCAAATCCTCTGTGGTCACCTTCTCAAGTATCGTCTTGTCATGGTCATATTTATCTTTCAGATCCGCTCCAAATCCCATGGAGGAATTCTTTGTCATACGTTCTTTGATGATTTGTTCCAGATCCGGGAATGCACCTCCGCAGATAAACAGAATATTTCTGGTGTTCACTGTGGTAAGAGGCACCATTGCATTTTTACTGTTTGCTCCGACCGGAACTTCGATTTCACTTCCCTCAAGAAGCTTCAACATTCCCTGCTGCACGGATTCACCACTCACATCTCTCTGGCTTGTATTCTTCTTCTTTGCAATCTTATCGATCTCATCGATGAAAATAATTCCCTGCTCCGCTTTATCCACATCATTGTCAGCTGCTGCAAGAAGCTTGGATACCACACTTTCAATATCATCACCGATATATCCTGCCTCCGTAAGAGAGGTCGCATCGGTAATCGCGAGCGGCACATCCAAAAGTTTTGCAAGCGTCTTGACAAGATACGTCTTACCGGAACCGGTAGGTCCGATCATCAGCATGTTGGATTTTTCAATCTCAATCTCGTCCATCGTGTCTGTTGCCACTCTCTTGTAATGATTATAAACTGCAACCGAAATAGCCTTCTTCGCATGTTCCTGTCCGACAACATATTCGTCCAGTTTCGCCTTGATTTTGTGTGGTGCCGGAATATCACGGATATTCAGGATCGGTTCCTTTTTCTCCTCCGGTTTTTTCTTCTTTACTTTCTGCTGCTTCGGCATCTGATTTTCCTGATCCCCGAATCCCATTATTGGGCTCATCGGCATATTCATAAACTTGCTGTAATCAAAGCCACCGTTATTCATCGCATCAAAACTCTTCTGCATACAATCCGGGCAGACGCAGATATTCGTCGGCAGATCGATCATTTTCCCTGTAACACTTTCAGGACGACGGCAGATGAAGCAGTACCTTTCATATCCATCATTGTCCTTTTTCTTCTTATCCGCATCTGAGGTCTGTTCCAGAGATGTCTTCTCTTTTAAATCATCTTGTTCTGACATTTTTTGTCCTCCTTTGTCCCTGCTCTAAAGTCCCGCAAGCTCAATGAACTCGTCTTCTGAAATAATCGGAACTCCCAGTTCCCTCGCTTTTTTGTTCTTTGACGATGTGGAATTCACATCATTATTGATCAGATAGTTCGTCTTTCCTGTTACCGAACCTGTAACCTTTCCGCCTCGCTGCTCTATCAGCTCTTTCACTTCATTCCTGTTCGCGAAGTGATTCACACTTCCCGTGATCACAAAGTTCATTCCCGCAAACTGCTGCTCGGCTGTCTTTGCCTCTTCCTGAATCTCAAGCTCTGAGAGCAATTCCAGAAATTCTGCTTTCTTCACCTCCGAGCTGAAATAGTCGGTAAAGGCTTTCGCCATCACCGGTCCCACGCCCTGGATTTCAGCCAGTTCTTCTACATTTGCATGCATCATTTTCTCAATATCATACTCCATCTCCCGGCAGATCAGCTTTGCATTTGCAAGCCCTACTCCCGCAATTCCCAACGAATATATGACTTTGGGAAGTGTTGTCTTTCTTGCTTTTCCAATACTGGTCATCAGATTCGCGTAGGACTTTTCTCCAAATCCTTCCATCGTCTGAATTTCTTCCTGATATCTGTCCAGATGGAAAATATCTGTATATTTGTGAATAAATCCTTTTGCAATGAATTTTTCCAGTGTTGCCTCGGATAATCCTTCTATATTTAATGCATCACGACTTGCCAGAAGTGCAAAGGATTTCACCCTTTTCGCCTGGCAGTCAGGGTTCGTACAGTACAAGGATTTTGCATCGTTCATCTGGCGCACCTCAGTATCTCCTCCGCATACAGGACAGATTTTCGGAATTTCAATATTTCCGCTCCTGGTCAGGTTTCTCGCAATCTGCGGAATGATCATATTTGCCTTGTATACTTCAATCGTATCTCCGATTCCAAGTGCCAGTTCTTCCATGATGCTTAAGTTATGAACACTTGCCCGGCTTACAGTTGTGCCTTCCAGCTCCACCGGCTCGAAAATGGCAACCGGATTAATCAGCCCGGTTCTTGAAGGACTCCACTCGATCTCAAGCAGATGGGTTTCTTTTAATTCATCCGCCCATTTGAAAGCGAAGGAATCTCTTGGAAACTTTGCGGTTCTTCCCAGAGACCGTCCGTATGCTATGTCATCGTAAACCAGCACCAGACCATCTGACGGGAAATCATTTTCACTGATCTTCTCCGCAAAATATGCAACCCTCTCCTCCAACTGTTCTGCAATTACAGGATAATGTTCCACCACTTCGAAGCCCTGTCCTTTCAACCAGTCCAGCTGATATTCTCTGGAATTATGGAAATCCACATCATCCGCCTTTACAAGAGTAAATGCATAGAATTTCACATTTCTCTTCGCTGTGATTTCATTGTTCAGCTGCCTTACCGAACCACTGCAAAGATTTCTTGGGTTCTTATATTTTGCATCTACATCTTCGATCGTCTCATTGATTCTCTCAAAATCTTTATAACCTATCACCGCTTCTCCTCTTAGGATCAGTTCGCCCTGATATGCGATCTGAAGCGGTATATTTTTAAATACTCTGGCATTATTCGTAATGACCTCACCGACTTCTCCGTTTCCCCGGGTGACCGCCTTATAAAGCTGTCCGTCCCGATAGGTAAGTACAATGGTAAGACCGTCCATTTTCCAGGAAATCACTGCTTTTTGATTTCCGACAAATTCCTTAAGGCGTGACACTTCCTTTGTCTTATCAAGGGACAGCATCGGAGATTCATGCCGTTCTTTCGGAAGCTCACTCAACACTTCATATCCTACATGGATCGTTGGACTTTGTGCCAGCACGATGCCGGTTTCTTCTTCCAGAGATTTCAGTTCGTCATACAGTGCATCGTATTCAAAATTGCTCATAATCTCACGGGATTCCTGATAATATGCTCTTCCGGCCTGATTCAGAAGCTCCACAAGCTCCTGCATTCTTTTCTTCTTATCCATCCACTTCTTCCTCCTGACACACTGTCACATTTGATGAGTTTTTAATCATTTCATAAAGTTCATCCAGTTCCTGATCTGTCACCTTACGATATTCCCCCGGTTTTAGATTTCCGAGTTCTATGTTCATGACACGGGTTCGGATCAGTTCTTTCACTTCATATCCAAGTGCCTCGCACATTCTTCTGATCTGCCGGTTTAGTCCCTGGGTGAGAATGATCCTGAACTTATATTTTCCAATCTTTTCTGTAAGACACGGTCGCGTCACCGTATCAAGAATCGGAACACCTGCAGCCATTTTTCTTAAAAATTCGTCTGTAACAGGCTTATCTACGGTCACTTTGTATTCCTTTTCATGCCGGTTTCCGGCGCGCATCATCTTATTGATAATATCTCCGTTATTCGTCATCAAAAGCAGACCTTCCGAATCCTTATCCAGCCTTCCTATATAAGTAATGCGAATCGGATAATTAAGGAAACGGACGATACTGTCCCTCTCCCTTCTTTCTTCAGTACACACGATGCCTCTTGGCTTATTCACCGCAAGGACCACCATCTCGTCTTTGCGGAAAACTACTTTCTTTCCCACCTGTACCTTCTGTCCCGGCATAACTTTCGTTCCGGGGACGGCCCGTATGCCGTCTACAGTAACAAGTCCCTGTTCAATCATTTTGTCCGCTTCCCGGCGGGAACATACCCCCGATTCACTCATATATTTATTCAGGCGCACAGCACCTGCTTTTTCTCTGTTCTTAAATTGCTGTTCGATTCTATTTGACACGTTTTCTTCTCCGTTTTATAGCTTTAGTATTTTCATTGTAAAGTCTTAATCACCAAAAGTCAATTGATGCATTTTCCAATCGGATATGCTATACTTAGCTATAATCAATTATCAGGAGGTATTTCATGCAAATCTTTTCACTCGACACCAAAAAATGCATGAACGCGCTTCTTCTGCATTCGGGTTTCGATTCTTTTCTGTTTGTCGAAGGAGAAATCGTCACTTTCAGTACATTTCGGTTTGACGGACGTCTGAAAAAGGAATTTTTCCAACAGGATACCGGAGAGGACTTCCCAAATACAGAGCGCGATTTTGCTCTTTGGAAGGAAGTCAGGGAATTCTGTTTTTCACTGATCAAGGGAAAACGTACTCCACTTGGTTTTAAGTTTGTCCTTTCTCTTTCTGCTCCGAATATCGCACACCTTATTGAGCGGGAAGGGCTTTCTTTCACTCCGGCTGATGTCCAGGGACTCTATCTGAATTTTAAATACAACGGTACACTCCTTACATGTACGACCGGCACATCCATGAACCTGTTCACACTGGACAAATCCCTGGAACATGCCTGGGATAAGATGGTACAGCGGATTTTTACCAAACAGGAGATTCCTTTTAATCTCATGAGCTGACACAACATAAAGGGGGCCCTTCTTAGGCAATGCGAACTGTTTCAGCAATTGTCGTATCCGGGGACCCCCTTCATCATTTCTCTATATCTTATTTTGCAAGCATCAGCATAATGTCATTGCTTCTCTTCACAAATTCTGTCATTTCTTCCGGACTTAACGGTTTATGAGCAATCATAGCAAGATCGTATAACTGTTTACAGAATATTTCTGTATTTTCTGCTTCTTTATGATCTACCACATACTGCACCAGCGGATGATTTGCATTCAGTACTAAGGTAGAATCATCTCCGAACATTGCCGGATCCATTCCTGCCATACCGTACATCTTCATCATTTCCTGCATACGGCGTGACTGTTCGGAAAGGGTGATCATAGAAGCTACAGATGCATCTTTCATCTTTTCCACTTTTACATTCAGTTTATCCTTTCCAAGTGCTTTGCGGAAGATTTCTATCAGACTATCAGTCTTTTCTTTAAATGCGTCTTTTTCATCTTCTGTCACCTCTTCTTTGAAGTGGTCTGTAATGTCCGCATCAATTCTCTGGAAACGGACATGTTCATTCTTCTGCTCAAGCTGGGTAATGAACGGAGAGTCAATGTTGTGAGAAAGAATCACTGCTTCCAGTCCTTCTTTCTTGAACATGTTGATGTACTGGCTCTGCTGCTGTTCATCAGTTACATAGTAAATGGTTGTCTTCGTATCTTCTGTAACTGTATTTGCATCTTTATTCTCTGCATCCGTATTTTCATTCGCTTCTACGATCGTGCCGCCGTTCTTTTCAATACATTCCTTCAAGGTCAAATATTTATGATCCAGATTCTTGAACAGGATGTAATCCTTCATCTTGTCACAGAATTTTTCATCCTTTAAGCAACCGAATTTAATAAATGGGCTGATGTCATCCCAGTATTTCTCATAATTTTCTTTATCGGTCTTGCACATTCCGGACAGTTTATCTGCAACTTTCTTGGAAATGTATTCTGCGATCTTCTGTACGAATCCGTCATTCTGCAAAGCACTTCTTGATACATTCAGAGGAAGATCCGGACAATCGATCACTCCCTTAAGTACCATAAGGAATTCCGGAATGACTTCTTTGATATTATCTGCGATAAATACCTGATTGTTGTAAAGCTTTATGGTTCCTTCAATCGAATCGTACTCTGTATTGATCTTCGGGAAATACAGAATACCTTTCAGGTTAAACGGGTAGTCCATGTTCAGATGGATCCAGAACAATGGCTCTTTGTAATCCATAAATACTTTGCGGTAAAATTCGATGTAGTCGTCCTTGGTGCATTCATTCGGATGTTTGGTCCAAAGCGGTGTGGTATCATTGATCGGAACCGGACGTTTTACGATCTTCACTTTATCCTGTGCCGGCGAAACCTCTACCATTTCTTTTTCACCGTCTTCATTTTCTTTCTCTTCCATCTTTGCGTCTTCATGGATGTGTTCCACAACTTCGTCTGTATCCAGAAGCTCTTCTTCCGGAATCGTCTCATATTCCGGTTCTGCATTTGCTTTAGAAAGATAAATCTCTACCGGCATGAAAGAACAGTATTTCTCAAGAACTTCACGTACGCGATATTCATTTGCGAACTGAACACTATCTTCATTCAGGAACAATGTGATCTCAGATCCAACGCCTTCTTTGTTGCCCTCTTCCATCTCGTATTCTGTTCCGCCGTTGCTTACCCAATGTACCGGAGCTGCGCCTTCTTTATAAGAAAGTGTGTCAATGTGTACTTCATCGGCAACCATGAATGCGGAATAGAATCCCAGACCGAAATGTCCGATCATATCATCTTCTGTTGTTTTATCTTTGTACTTCTCAAGAAACTGAGTCGCTCCTGAAAATGCGATCTGAGTAATATACTCTTCTACTTCATCTGCTGTCATACCAAGACCGTTATCGATGAATTTCAAAGTCTTCTCTTCCGGGTTCACAATTACCTGAATCTTCGCCTTATAATCTTCAGGCATCTCATACTCACCCATCATATCCAGTTTTTTCAGTTTTGTAATTGCATCGCATCCATTAGAAACAAGTTCTCGAACGAAAATATCATGATCAGAATATACCCACTTTTTAATAATCGGGAAAATATTTTCGCTGCTGATTGAAAGACTGCCTTTTTTTGCTGCCATTTTTACCACTCCTTATATCAATACTATTTTTTGCTTTTTCATCTATCAGATATCTTAATCCCCAACAATCTAAATGTCAATAGAAAATTAGCACTCATTTTAAATGAGTGCTAATAGTTTTATTAATAATATAAAGTTTTTCTAAATTTTACTCTACGCTCTTCAAAGATTCGACCATATCAATCTTCTTCAGTTTGTAGAACATCACCCAGTTTACAAACATTGAAAATGCTACCGTAAATAATAAGCTGTACAAATAGCTGATCGGATGAATGCTTCTTCCGAACATCGCTTCGTTTACTTCTACCGTCACAATAACAAATCTGTGCATGAGATTTCCAAGGCCCATTCCCACGAATGCTCCAAGGAAAGTAAGCATGACATTTTCACGATATACGTAGGAAGCGACTTCCATATCATAGAATCCCAGAACTTTAAGCGTCGCAAGTTCCCGTCTCCGCTCTGTAATATTAATATTATTCAGATTGTACAGAACGACAAACGCAAGCATACCTGCCGATACGATCAACACGACGATGACAAGATTCAGACTCTTTAACATATCATCCAACCTGCTCTCGATACTCTTGCTGTAACTTACATTGAGAACATCATCAAATTCCAGAAGCTTCTTCCCGGTATCTTCTGCCGCATCTTCGCTTCCATCTTTCATGCGCAGGAAAAAGCTGTTGTATTTGGGCGCTGCTCCATAGAGTTCTTCATAGGTTTCACTGCTTAGATAGAGATAATGTCCCATGTAGTTTTCACAAATCGCACCAATGGTAACTTCTTTGTCCCCTTTATCCTCGTCTTTGATGATGATCGTATCCCCCACGCCTACATCCAGAATCTGCGACATCTTTTCTGTCAGAATCACTTTATCGTCAGTAAGAGTATAGGTTTCATCTTTTTTCGTTCTGCTGTGGAAACTTAAGAAACTCTTCAGTTCTTCTTCACTTGACGGGACAACAAGATAAAGGCTTGACTCATCGCTTTCAGATTTCACCTTCAGTTTCTGCATCCGTACCTGAGTAAATTCTTCCAGTTTGGAATCTTTTTCTAAGGTTTCTATAATCTGATTTCTTTCTTCTTTATCCGTATCCTCATTCATATATGCCGTTGCATCGTAAAACTGAATCTTTTCATACTGTAAATCTACGATTTCGTAAATACAGTCCTTAAGTCCAAAACCGACAAGCAAAAGCGCCATACAGCCTCCGATTCCAAATATGGTCATGAAGAAACGCTTCTTATACCGAATCAGATTCCTAATGGAAGACTTCCATGTAAAGCCAAGTCTCTTCCAGAACCATCCAATCCGCTCAAGCAGGATTCGTTTTCCCTGCTTTGGAGCCGGAGGACGCATCAATGATGCCGGATTTGCCGCCAGTTCTTTATAGCAGGAACCAATTGTAGCCGCAAGGGTAAATATGACAGCGATTCCGGTTGCCTTAATCGCATAACTCATATGGTATGGAAGCAGAATGTCCGGTATATGCGTGTACAAAATCTTATATGCATAGATAATGACAAGCGGGAATATTTTCTCTCCAATCAGAACACCAATTATACTTCCTCCAAGCGTTGCCACCAGAGCATAGAAGATATACTTGCCGGCAATCGCAGATTTGTCATATCCCAACGCCTTCATCGTTCCTATCTGAACGCGCTGCTCTTCTACCATTCTCGTCATCGTCGTCAAACTGATCAACGCCGCCACAAGGAAGAACAGAAATGGGAATATTTCACCAATAGAACGCATCCGGTCTGCATTTTCCCCATAGCCGTCATATTCTACCATGGCCTCGCTTCGGTCCTGAATGTACCATGTCGGTTCCTCCACCTTTGCGATTTCGGCTTTAGCATCTGCAATCTGTTGTCTGGCTTCTGTCAGTTTTTCTTCTCCGTCCCGAATCTTTGCTTCGCCTTCCTCAAACTGCTTTACTGCATCCGCTGCCGACTTGGCATATTCGAATTCTCCATCATCAAGCTGCTTTTGAGATGAAGCGATATGTAACTTTCCCTCATTAAGGCTTTCCTCTTTTTCCCTGATAATTGCCCATGCTGCGTTAATCTGCTTCTCGCCATCAGCAATCTGTGCTTTGGCAGATGCCAGTTCGCTTCTGACCGCATTAAGCTGAATTCTTCCTGATTCGATTTCATTTCCTGCTTCTATCAGCTGCTGTTCCATCGCAAGAAGCCCGGTCTCTTTTTCCAGTAGTTCCTTTTCTGTCTGATCAAGCTCAGCCTGCTTCTGTACCAGTTCTTCCCGCTGCGTTTGCAGTTCTTCTATCTTTGCCGGAATCTGATCCGCACTTTCTATGCCTGATTCCTGAAGCTTTTCAAGAATGTCCGTCCTCTGCATCTCCAGTGCTTCCTTTTGTTCAAGAAGACTTAAATATGTATCAGCAATCTTCTGCTGAAATACTGTGCGTTCTTCTTCCGGAATCTCAGCAATCTTATCATACAGCTTTTCTCCGATCTGAAGAACTTTATCAAGCGCTGTGATCGCAGTGTCAATCTGTTCAAGCCCATCCGAAGCTTGCTGAAGCTGTTCGATTCCTGTATCGATCTGTGCGATTCCTTCTTCAATCTGCTTCCTTCCATCGGCAATCTGTGCCTTGCCATTTTCTATTTCTTCCTTTCCGGAAGTAATAAGCGGCATATACTGCTCATAATTCTTCTGATACTCGGCCTCGCCCTCTTTGAATTCTTGTTCTTGTTTGGAAAACTCGGCGTATCCGCTCTCATATTTCGTCTTTGCATCATTAAGAGTTTCCTGCTGCCTGTTAAGCTCGGATTTGGCATCTTCGATCTGCTTCTGCCCTTCTTCGATCTGTTTACGCGACTCTTCCAGGAGAGTCTCACCTTCTTCCAGTTCCTTTCTGGCATCTTCAAGCTTCTTTGCAGCTATACTCTTCGCATCATCAAGCTCCTTCTTCGCCTGCTCAAGTTCTGCGAAATTTTCATCCACTTCTTTCTGTGCATCTAAAATCCCGGCATTCGCTTCCGCAAGCACTTCATCCCGCCTGGCCGCACAACGCTCTTCTTCTATCTCTTCAATCGCAGCTTTTGCAGCATCCGATAGTTCATCGTACTCGTCCGTAAACGCCACTGCATCCGCTGCACCCTCTACCCTGACATAGGCTTCTGTGTAAGCATCCATGTCAAATGACGACTTATCCACGATCACGAAACCGCTCACTTCGCCGTTCCCGATCAAACTGTTTCCTCTTCCAAAGGAAATATAAAGCGGGCTGTTCCCGATTCCTACTATTTTATATGTATCTCCGGTCAGATATTCCGACAAATCCGAATCATCTCCTGAACGGAAAGTAATTTCATCGCCTATCTCAAAATCGCCGTAAGACAGAAAATCTTCATCAAGAAGACATTCTCCCTCTTTTTCAGGCATCCGCCCCTCTACTACATTTACCGTATTAAACCGCTCCTGTGCCGCCATGATATGAACTACTTTCTCGTTGTCCCCGGTCGGACAAAGAACATCTTTGCTGTAACTTCCCTCGACTTCTTCTATTCCGTCAACACTTGCAATTGCCTGAATATCCTCATCGGTAAGTCCCATCGTTCCCATGACATTGATATCCATCAAATTCTCTCTGTCAAAATAAGCATCTCCGGAAATCAGCATACTGGGCTGCGACGACCGGATACCGGAATAAAATGCCACTCCCAGTGCAACAATGAAAAAAATAGAAATAAAACGCCCCCTCGATTTCCTGATTTCCATAAAAAAATCTTTGCGCAATATATTCTTTTTCATTCTGCACCTACCACTCAATCGTTTCTACTGATACCGGATCCGGATTCTCAGTTACTGAATCTACCTTCCCATTTTTCATCTTAATAACACGGTCTGCCATCGGTGTGATCGCAGAATTATGTGTGATCAAAATAACCGTCATTCCACTCTCTCGGCAAGTGTCCTGTAATAATTTCAGGATCGCTTTTCCTGTATTATAATCCAGCGCTCCCGTCGGTTCGTCACAAAGCAGAAGCTTCGGATTTTTTGCCAGTGCTCTTGCAATGGAAACCCTCTGCTGCTCTCCTCCTGAAAGCTGCGCCGGAAAATTCCCCAGCCTGTCACCAAGCCCCACGTTCTGAAGCACGGTCGCGGCATCCAGCGGATCCTTACAGATCTGAAGCGCCAGTTCTACATTCTCAAGTGCTGTCAGGTTCGGAATCAGATTATAGAACTGGAATACAAAACCGATGTCATCCCTTCGATACGCAGTCAACTGACGTGCATTATAAGATGCCACATCTTCGCCGTCGATCCATACCTCTCCGCTCGTCACCGTATCCATACCGCCTAAAATGTTAAGAACCGTTGTCTTACCCGCACCACTGGGCCCTACTACAACCGCAAATTCACCTTTCTTAATCTTAAAACTAATTCCATCTGCAGCAGCAATTTCAATTTCCCCCATCTTGTAGATCTTCCGCACTTCCTTCAGTTCAACAAATTCACTCATAAAAATCTCCTTTTGCTTTCTGCGTTTTTTATGATGTCAGGGTCAAAAGCCCCTAATTATGATACCTACGGATTGTTCCGCACTTCGTACTCCCACAATCCTGGTATCATATGTAATAATACCACATGTACATCCAAAATCAAAGTAAGGTTTTGAAATGCTGCTCTTTCTAAGCTTCGTTCGTCATTTTTTCCTTTATTTTAATTCTTTCCTTTTTTATGTTGTGAATTCTGTCTTTTTTCCGTGATTATGCATAAATATGCAAATTCATTTTTAGTACATTTGTCTTTTTTGCGAATTTACTTCTTACTACCCTCATGGTATTATAATAACAACTTGAAGATAAGTTGCTAGTTTAGAAAGTTCCTTGAGCGGGGCGGCATCTTAGTTCAGTCACAATTGCCCCACCTTTCAAAGGAACGAAGATAATTTAATATGATGTTTTCAGTATTTTGATACTTTTTATTTTCATTTCTCCTTTAATGAAATTATTATGGAAAAACAGTTTACAGTATTTCCCCCGATTATGTACTGTAGGCTGTTTTTTCATTATAAAATGAAAGGTGTAAAGTCTTTATTGGACAATCAAAGCTTTACACCTTTCATTTATTTTCTTTTTTTCATAATACTATTACCGGCTACCCCCATACTAACTCCCGCACAGATCAGCCACATAAATGGACTTTTAGCATCTCCTGTTTTCACGCCATTTGTATTTTCAGGCACTTTTCCCGTATATCCATTTTGAAAGATGATACTGTCTGTCTTCTCACCTTTCTTATTTTCAACAACAATCTGACATCCAAGCGTTCCATCAACCTTATTCTTTACATACACGCTTACATGATAAACCCTCTCATCATATGTGTAATTTAACTCTCTTTTTTCAATAATCTGAGATATTTCATACTCATATACTCCGCCATGCCGATAATAAATCGGTCCGATTGTCGTTTTTTGGCTATCATTCAGGCTAAATTCAAAAACCCCATTTTCACTGCCTTTCGGCATTGGATTTACATCGTCCAGCGCTCTAAGCTGATACGAAAAGCTTCGGTTCAAATTTGCAGGAATCTTATTCTGGGTTTGAAAAACCTGTTCTACCGGAATCATAGCCTCTCCGATCTGCTCTGCAGACTTAACCTGCTGGCATTGCAATGCAAAAAAGCAGCAACATGCCAGCAATATCTTCCTCATACATTTTATACTTCTTGCCTTCATACTTTTCCTCTTTTCTGGTCACCCCGCCCAATCATTCTTTTATTTTCGCCACTAAAATAAATCTTCCATTTGTCCCTTCGGGCGTACAAGTCGAAAGAAGCAGGATCCGGTCATTTTCCGTAAGTGACACATCATTTCTATGCATAGCATGCAGCTCAATATAGTCAAGAAACTCCTGTTTTTTTGTCTCCTCTTCCAACATCGGATTATATAATACTTTGTTATAGGCATCATCTCTTAAAATCGCGGCAATTTCCAATTCCATCTCCTGCCTGCCTGCGTACAGACTTCCGGTTCGATGTTCTTTAAAAAAAACCTCTTCTTTGAAATTCTCCAGTTCTCCAAACATTGCCTTTTTTTCCATATGATGTCCATAGATGATATTGCAAAAATCCAAGAAATCGGCCGAATTTCTGTAATCCAGGAACAAACTGCCGGAAAGTGCGAACTCTCCTTTCGCATTTGTGTTGACATATTTTTGATTATCGTCGGCCTGCGTCACCGGATAATCGATATTCGTTCCATCAATCGAAAGCCACGCTATGACTTCGGGATTAATTTTCTGTAACTCTTCAAAGGAATCCGGATCCTCTCCGCCTGGTTTATAAGTCTCATACTGTGCATTAGAAGCCTCCGAATAGATCTGATTGGAATCCCAGATTGCATAGCATCCATATCCCGCCATCATAAGGAAGAGGACGAGCACGGTAAGATTTACCGTGCCATCCAACAACTGTATCATTCTTTTTCCCATAGTCCGTAATCACATCTACATATTAATGACAATTACTTCGTCTTTTCATAACAGCAAACACACCGAATACCAGCGCAACTGCTGAAATCATAACTACAAACGGAAGTGTATTTACCACGATTCCAGTAATTGCAACATCTTTATATGTATTCGTAAATGCTGTCGTGTTCGTATTTTCACCTACCAGATTAGATGTCTGATTATCTGCAACAGATGTCAGGGAATCACCTTCTGCTGCTGTTTTTGCGTTTACTGTAGCTGTTCCGTTTTCTACTACAGACACGCTCGGTGTATATCCGTCCTCAGCGCCTACTTCTGTTACTACATATCTGGTTCCTGCCGGCAGGCCGTTAAACACAAGGCTTTCTCCGTCATGAAGCTGGAACTCGGTTTCTTCATTCACGTTACATACAACAGATTCATTTCCAATATAGCCGGTGTAAGAGGTTTCATCTCCGGCTGTTGCAGATTTGATAAATTCGATTTTAAATGTAAAATCCTTTGTCGTATCAGCATAAACGCCAACCGTTTCTTTGCTGATGGTAAGAGTCTGATTATTCTTTACAAATGTATTTACGAATTCGATGCAGTCTACTTTGACGCCGTCTTTTTCTGCCGTAATCTTATCAATCGCAAGTCCTTCCCCATCATTTTTCACATAAACATGTAACGTGTAAGACGCTTCTGAATAGATCATATCTTCATTCTGTGCTTCTGTATAGGTATCCGGTTTTTCAGTGATCGTGTATTCATACTCACCTGCATGTGGGAACGTTCCAAATGTAACCTCACTATCCTTGGAAATGCTGTATTTACCGCCTTCCAGCTCCCCCTTCTGATCTCCTGCAGAATAAGTGATATCCGTAATAGAAGCATTCGGAGCATCAGCAGTCACTTTTGTGATTTCAAATTGAAATTCTGCATTCGGAACACTCACGCCTTCTGCAATTTCCAATACTTTTGTAATTTTTGCATCAAGCTCAGGCACCTGAGTTTGCGATTCATCCTCATTTGCCATTACTGTTCCTCCGCAGGTCATCGCAACGGCCATCACTCCTGTAAGAAGCAGCGCTCTTAGTCTTTTCATTTTGATCATGTCTCTTTTCCTCCTGACTCTTTTACTTGACTGTTACTTCTATATAAAATGCGGCTTATGAGCTGCACTTTATATCCCTCTTTGACGAATGATCGTCATGACTTTTCCATAAGTCTTATCAATATCTATCGTTCCATAGATCCGGCTGTCCATGGCATTTTCTCTCTCATCTGCAAGGACAAATACTTCTCCTTCCTCTACCGTCAACGGAAACACGGCACCATCCACGTAGGGCAGTGTTTCAGAATAAATCTCATTTTCCTGCTGCAGGTATCCGTTCAATGCCATTCCTTCTTCTGTGAAATCTACCGTATCGTTTGCCACTGCGATTACACGGCGGATTTCTTTTTTTCCGCCATTTTCTAACACGATGACATCTCCCGCCTGGTAGTTTTTCTGAATTCTCCAGGTAATTACAAGGTCACCGTCCTTTACCGCCGGCTTCATAGAATTATCATCTGCGCGGAAAATGCCAAAAAAGCAGGTAAACATAATCAGTATCACGACTGCCAGAAAACCGATTTTTAACAGCAGATACCCTAATTCTTTCCAAAGAAAATTCTGCTTTTTCTCTTCTTCCATCAGCATATTCTCCTTCTATAAAACCAAATCGCAAATATCGCTTCAACAGCCGCAAATCCAATTCCTGCCCAAAGCGCAGGTTCCCCGGTTTGATTTTCGCCAATTCCGGTCACCGGAACCTGGTCTTTTTGATTCACAATTTCTACCAGAGTGTCTTGATCTAAGGTACCGGCTACATTTTCACTCCAGTTGCCATTATAGGAAACCGAATACCCCACTTCTCCTTCCAGTGATTCTTCTATGGTAAATGTACTTCCGGCCGGCAGTTGCTTCAGCGTAATTTGATGCCCATGCTTCAGTTCTATTGATGCCTTTCCGTCCACAAAAGTAAGTGTTCCATTTCCAGGATTCGGATTGGAACTTGATACTCCTGCTTTCATTTCTCCAATATAAGAATAAGTTCCATTTACAGGATTTCCTTCTCTGTCTTTCAGAGAAATCAATATTTGAAATGCCTTTGTCTTATCTCCCATTTTTCCGGTTACTTCTTTATTGATCGTCAGATTCGGAAGTCTGGTATTCGTGACAACAAACCCATTAGTCTGATTCCCTGTCACTGCACTTTCAAATCCTGCTATTTCTTCCTCTCTCACAGTATACGTATGCCCCTTCGCCACACTTTCGAAACAGCCTTTCCATCCTTCACTTTCTGTTAATGTAATCGTTCGATAGACAGAAGATTTTCCATCCTGGTAAAGATTCACGGTAATTTTCTCTGGAAGGTTATCCTCGTCTGATACATTTTCCCATTTCTTTTCCACAGGAATATTAAGCGCATCCACCTGTATCACCGGCTTTTCCACATAAGCGGCACTTGATGAAGATGCACTGTCACTTTTTCCGAATGTGTAGATAAGCTCTGGTGCGTTATCTCCCTGGGCATTCGAATAGAAACCAGCCTTCCCGGAACTGGTATCATTTCCCGGTGCATCGCTGCCCTCACTTCCTACTGCGTCATATCCCGCATCCGCATAAGTGTCATAAGCAAGCTGGGACGGCTTCACCTTGAAACTCAACGAGTAAGTATAATTCTGATTGAGTACATATCCTTCGGCAAATTCTGCTGTCATTTTTTTCGATGCAGAATCGTAAGCAGCATGAATTAAGTCACCTGCCGCAATCTCCTCATCCCCTACTTTGATTGAAGTGATTTCGTTTCCACTTTGATCAGTCACTTTGAATACCGGGTCGAATTCGCCATCTATTTCCACATAATCGCTCAGGGTATCCATAATCGTCACGTCGCGGCAGGTGTATTCTGTGATATCGGCAATAATGGAATTAAATACATCCACCAGATCTTTCGCATTTGCAGCCGGATAATACGCCTTTTCCTCTGCCTGCGGTTTATCTTTTAATGTATTTAGAAAAACAGAAGAACTGTCCGAAGAAATACCGATAGTATAAAATCCACTTAGTCCGGTAATTTTTTCCGCCTGACTATAGGCTGCTGCGGCATTCTCTCCCCTTGGATCTGCATTTCCTTGCCCAATCGTATAGCCATTTTTGTCATATTGGAATGTAGGCTGTCCGTCGGACAGGAAAATCACCACTTTTTTGGCATCCGTTCTGGCACTTCCCAGCACGCTCATCCCCTCAAGTAAACCGGCCTGACAATTGGTCCCTCCGTTTGCATTAATCTGATTTACCCTTGTGTCAACAGTATCTTTGTCACTTGTCCAATCGCCGGATATGATAGAACTTGCATCGTTATAGGGAGCATCATTCTCATAATCCCCACTATATGTAACGACTGCCATTCTGGCATTCATCTCATCACTTTCTAAAATTGCCGAAGTAAGGCCTTCCGTCCCTGTCACGACCTCCTTAAGCTTTTCCAGCCTCCTTGGTGCATTCCATCCACTTCCATACTTCTCATCCATACTTCCGGACTTATCCACAATCAGAAGTACATCCATCTTCTGTTTTACCGTCTCAGAATCATACATCCCTGTAACATCCAGCGTAAGTGTATAGCTTTCATCCCCATTGTAGCGGATGTATTTATGATGCTCCGGGGCTGAAGCAGCATTCACCGTCGCCATCTGTCCGGTCCCCGCCATACAAACTGCCATAAACACTGCCGCCACCTTCTTCACCCGAGAATGCATACGGCTTTTTCCATCGCCCATCTTATCCTCCTCCTTTTGTCATTAACTTTCACAAACTCTCTCGCAGTCATGGGAAATCCTCATCCTCTTGATTCTCCATATCTGATATATATTCTTGAAATGCCCGAAGTATGACAACAAAATAATACTTTTTTAGTAACAAAAAAGCAGGTCCATAACTTAAACGTTACTTTCCTGCTTTTTTAGCTATATTTTTATTTCACTATTTCAAAAGGTCGCGGAGCATCTGATTTACCATTCCCGGATTTGCTTTTCCTTTCATAGCTTTCATGATCTGTCCGACCAATGCTCCAAGTGCTTTTTCTTTGCCGCCTTTATAGTCTTCCACTGCTTTTGGATTTGCCGCAATCACTTGCTCGGCGATTTCACGTAGTGCACCTTCGTCATTTACCGTTTTAAGTCCATGTTCTTCCACGTATTTTTCCGGATCAATATCTTCGGCAAATACTTTTTCAAATACATCCTTTGCCACAGAACTGTTGATCGTTCCGGCATCGGCAAGATTGATAAGTTTTGCCAAGTTTTCCGGTGAAAACTTAATATCTGCCGCTTCCTGTCCGTTTTCATTCAGAAGACGCATGGTCTCAACCATCAGCCAGTTGGAAACTTTCTTCGGTTTTCCGCAGATTGCTGTTGTCGCCTCAAACAGATCCGCCATCTTCTTACTTCCTGTAATGATTTCGGCATCATACTGTGGAATATCATACTCTTTCTTATAACGTTCCAGTTTCTCGCTTCGAAGTTCCGGCTGACGTTCTTTTACTTTTTCGATCCACTCATCGCTGATCACGATCGGCACCAGATCCGGTTCCGGAAAATATCTGTAGTCCTGCGCATCTTCTTTTGAACGCATTGCATAAGAATATTCTTTATTATCATCCCATCTTCTGGTTTCCTGGATTACTTTTTTGCCTTCTTCAATAAGTTCGATCTGTCTTGCTCTCTCTCCCTCAATCGCACGGGTAATTGCTTTGAAAGAGTTCAGGTTCTTCATCTCGGTTCTGGTTCCGAATTCTTTCGCTCCTACTTCACGGACCGACAGGTTGACATCCGCTCTCATTGAACCTTCCTGAAGCTTACAGTCAGATGCTTCCAGATACTGGCAGATCATTCTAAGTTTCTCAAGATATGCAATTACTTCTTCTGCTGAGCGCATATCCGGCTCAGAGACGATTTCAATCAGCGGCACACCGCTTCGGTTATAATCTACAAGAGAGCAGTCTTCCCATTCATCATGAACCAGTTTTCCTGCATCTTCTTCCATATGCATCTCGTGAATACGAACCTTCTTCTTCGTATCGCCAACCTCAATTTCCACAAAGCCGTCTCTTGCAATCGGCAGATAAAGCTGGGAAATCTGGTAGTTCTGCGGGTTGTCCGGGTAAAAATAATTCTTTCGGTCAAATTTGCACACCTGTGTAATCTTACAATTTGTTGCAAGACCGACTGCAAGTGCATATTCCACGACTTGTTTATTCAATACAGGAAGTGCTCCCGGCATACCGGTACACACCGGACAGGTGTGCGTATTGGGTGCCCCTCCGAATTCTGTGCTGCAGGAGCAGAAGATTTTTGTCTTTGTTGCTAATTCTACATGGACCTCAAGTCCGATCACGGTCTCATACTGTTTTGACATTTATGCTTCCTCCTTTCCCGCAACTTCTGTTTTATCGTAATCTGATACCCACTTTTTCTCAGTCAGACATTCATACGTATATGCTGCCCGAAATAGTTTTTTCTCCTGGAAACAATCTCCGATAAGCTGCATTCCCACCGGGAGTCCTTCTGAGGTACGTCCTACCGGAACACTGATTCCCGGGAGTCCGGCAAGGTTCACAGAAATCGTGTAAATATCTCCCAAATACATTTTCAGCGGATCGCTGAGGGATGAGCCAAGCTTCGGCGCTGCTGTCGGAGCCGCCGGAGCAAGGATCATATCGTATTTTTCGAATGCCTTGTCAAATGACTGTTTTATGAGTGCTTTCGTTTTCAGTGCCTTCAGATAATATGCATCATAATAGCCGGAACTCAGAACGAAAGAACCCAACATGATACGGCGTTTCACTTCCGGTCCGAATCCTTCGGAACGTGTCTTCTTGTACATTCCGTGAAGCTCCTCATAGCCGGCAGTTCTATATCCGTATTTTACACCGTCAAATCGTGCAAGATTGGAGCTTGCCTCAGCCGATGCGATAACGTAATATGCAGGAATTGCGTATTTTACTAATCCCAGATCAAAAGCTTCTACAACCGCTCCGGCTTCTTCAAGAACTTTTACCGCTTCCAGAATCGGCTTTCTCACTTCTTCATCAAGTCCCTCTCCAAAATAATCCTGCGGAATTCCAATCTTCATACCTTTCACATCATTTACAAGTGCTGTGGTAAAATCCGTATCTTCCCTATTCATAGAAGTGCTGTCTTTCACATCGTGGGAAGAAATCGTTTCCAAAATTGCCGCACAGTCACTTACATCTCTTGCAATCGGTCCAATCTGATCCAGTGATGAACCGTAGGCAATCAGTCCATACCTGGATACAGTTCCATAGGTCGGTTTGATTCCAACAACTCCACAGTAAGAACTCGGCTGTCTGATGGATCCGCCTGTATCCGATCCCAGAGAATACGGTACTTCTCTTGCAGCAACCGCTGCGCAGGAACCGCCTGATGATCCTCCCGGTACATGCTTCAGGTTCCATGGATTCTTCGTCTCTCCATAATAGGAAGTCTCTGTGGTGCTTCCCATGGCAAATTCGTCCATGTTCGTTTTTCCGATAATGACTGCACCTGCTTTTTCCAGATTCAGGACTGCTTCTGCGGTATAAGTAGGATAGAAATTTTCCAGAATGCGGGAACTACATGTTGTCAGCATTCCTTTTGTACACATGTTATCTTTGATTGCCACAGGAACTCCTGCAAGCGGGCCGGTATAAGTACCGTCTTCGATTCCTCTTTGTACCTCTTCAGCACGTGCAAGCACTTTTTCTTTATCTATCGTCACAAAACTATTTACTTTATCTTCTACTTTTTCAATCTGATCCAGACACGCTTCTACTGCTTCCTTCACAGTGATCTCTTTTTCTTTAATCTTCTTCCCAAGTTCAAGGGCTGTCAGACTTAAGATATCCATTTGGTTTTCCTCCTATGCAAATGTTTTCGGTACTTTGTAGCTCTGTTCTTTCTGTTCGGGTGCATTTTTGAGCATCTCTTCATGATCGTCTCCGTTTTCAACAACATCCTCACGGAAAACATTGTGGATTGGAAATACATGCGACATCGGTTCAATTCCTTCTGTATCCAGCTCATTCAGAGTATCAATATAATCCAGCATGGTTTCCATATCCCGTTTTGCCTGTTCCTTTTCTTCTTCAGAAAGTTCCAGCTTTGCCAGAATTCCGACATATTCTATGGTTTCGTCAGATATCTTATTTGCCATCGTTGTCCTCCTATTCTTTTAATCCCGTATGATTTATCAACATTTTTCTCTTATTTATCCCTTATGGCGTCAGTCTGCTAAGATCTCTTGGGAAGAGTGTAGTCTCTCTTACATTTTCTTCACCGAGAAGCTGCATGGTCAGTCGTTCCATACCGATTCCAAGTCCTCCGTGCGGTGGCATACCATGTTTAAATGTATCCAGATAGGTCTCCAGACCTTCTTCTGTCATTCCCCTTTTTTCCAGTTTTGCCATAAGCATGTCATAATCATGGATTCTCTGTCCGCCGGTCGTGATCTCAAGTCCACGGAACAGAAGGTCAAAGCTCAAGGTAAATCTGTCATCTGCCGGATCATCCATTGCATAGAACGGACGCTTCTTTGACGGATAATAAGTTACAAAAACAAAATCACTTCCCCACTCTTCTTTTGCGTATCTTCCGATTAATTGTTCCTCTTCCGGTTCCAGGTCAAATGGATTGCGGATCCGGCGGTCATATTTTTCAGAAACGAGCTGTTTTACTTCATCAAAACGCACAGCCGGAATCTTATCTGTATTCGGGAGCTCCACTCCGAGGATCTTAAGTTCTTTCGCATACTCTTTCTCAAGAAGTTTCATCGTATACTGAAGAAACCCTGTTTCCATTGCCATAATATCTTCAAAGCTGTCAATATATCCCATCTCAAAGTCAAGACTTGTATATTCGTTCAGGTGACGTTTGGTGTTATGCTTCTCTGCACGGAACACCGGTCCGGTCTCAAATACTCTGTCAAATACACCAACCATCATCTGCTTATAAAGTTGAGGGCTCTGCTCCAGAACTGCCGGTCTGTGGAAATAATCCAGACGGAACAAATTGGAACCTCCCTCTGCTCCTTTCGCACCAATCTTCGGAGTATGGATTTCTGTAAATCCTTCTTTATACAAAAACTCTCTGAAGCCTCTTACGATACCTTCCTGAATTTTAAATTTTGCACGTTCCCTTACATTTCTAAGAGAAATCGAACGGTAATTCAGCTTTGCCTCCAGAGATGTATTCAGTTTCCATTTTGAGATTGCAAGTGGAAGCGGTTCCTTCGGAGTACTTAAGATTCGAACTTCTTCCATTCGAAGTTCTACACCATTCGGTGCTTTTTCTGACTCCTGAAGAATTCCGGTCACTTCGATCATAGCAGCTTCACGAATGTCTCTTAAATCAAAACCGGATGTTCCTTCTTCATACACACACTGAAGCAGTCCTTCTCTCTTTCTTAGTACTACAAACGCAACGGTTCCCATATCGCGGATTGCATGAACAGCTCCGTTCACTTTTACTTTCTTCCCCAGCATTTCCTGGTCCAGAAGCTGTCCAAGTTCCATTGTTTCTTTTTCTTTTACACCTGTCATAAATTCCATGTCATAATCCTCCTCAATAACATTCTGTCTTACCGTCTCAATTGTATTTCGGATTACAATTTTGGTATTTTCTTTTTTCGGGAAATAGCAGAGAGTTCCGCTCGCGGAACTCTTTTGCCTCCGGAAGTCGCTTGCGACATCTTCCTCTTACGCCGGAGTGCATATTCCCCGGAGAGTTTTTGCTCTATGGGAAAGCAGTTCCCTATAAAACAAAAAAAGTCCCGGAATACAATGTATTCCGGGACGGATATTCTAATCCGCGGTACCACCCGCATTAACTTCCCTCCTTGGAAGTTCAACTTCATGTGCGTAACGTGCACTCACGTACCTGCCTACTAAAATCATGTGTCATCAATTCAAACATCATTTCACATTCAACAGATCTGCTCCGGAGTGTTCCCTTTACTCATTCCTCGAACAGCGCTCTCAGTCGGTGACGCTGTATTCCTGTCAAGTTCCAGAAGCAAGAGTCTCTTTCATCGCATTACAAAAATAATTTTTTCAAATGATAGCACACTCATTTTTATTTTGCAAGGGTATTTTTCAAAAAAATGTATTTTTTCTTTTATTTCGTATGTCTGTCAACGTATTTATTTTCCGTCTTAGAATACACAATTCTCTGCTCCTTGTACAGACTGTAATATCCGGAAAGCAGGTAACTTGCAGCCACTACGCAGCAGTAAAACGGCATTCCTGTAAATCCAAACATTTCAAAAGCAATCAGCATCGAACTAATCGGGCTGTTGGTAACGGCACAAAATACTCCGACCATTCCACATGCCGCACAGATATCCGGCGGAAGAGAAAGAATTGCTGACATTGTAGACCCAAGCGTTGCCCCGATAAACAGTGACGGAACAATCTCTCCGCCTTTAAATCCCACACAAAGCGTAAGACAGGTAAAAATCATTTTCAAAAAGAACTTTCCCGGTGAAACGTTTCCCTCAAAACTGGCATGGATCACCCCTACTCCAAGTCCAAGATAATCATCAGTTCCCAGCAGATAGCGGAGGATGATCACCGCAAATGCTCCTGCAACCACTCTTAAATACGGATTCGCAACCCATTCTTTGAACTTATGCTCACATGTATGCAAAAGCACACAGAACAATACACCTGCAAGGGCAAATGCAAGAGCAAGAACCAGGAATTTGACCGTATTTATACTGTAGAAGTCCGGTACAGCTTCCACCGGATACGGGTGTGCCAGTGTTCTGACTTTGAACATCACCGCCACATACTGAGCGGTAAATGAAGCAAACACACAGGGAACCAATGCCGAATAGTACATAATTCCGACGCTTACAACCTCCATTGGAAAGATTGCAGCTGCCATAGGTGTTCCAAAAAGTGCCGCAAAAGCTGCACTCATTCCTGACAAAATAATAATCTTTTCATCACTGGCATTCAGATGAAACTTTCTTCCGAGCCATCCGCCGACGCTGGCGCCAAACTGAAGTGCCGCTCCTTCTCGTCCCGATGAACCACCAAATAAATGTGTGATCACCGTAGATATCAAAATAAGCGGTGCTACCTGAATCGGCACATCTTCATCCTGTGACCGGATTACAGACAGTACCAGATTCGTTCCTGTATTTTTTTCCTCCCCCGCCATCTTATAAAGCCAGACGATCAGAAGACCTCCTATCGGCAATCCAAAAAGTACCCAGAAATGTGCTTCCCGAAATGCAGTGGCCCACGATACGGCGTAAGAAAAGATACTGGCGATCACTCCCACCACACTTCCGGTCACAAGCGACAACAAAATCCATTTCACAAGCACATTAAGCTGATTCTTCCAGATGTCCAGCGTTTCTTTCACTTTTTCTTCCATGTTCTCTCTCCTCATTTTTCCTTTGTAACTGTTTTTAAGTATACTCTTTTTACTGCTTCACTGCAAACCGTTTTTCAGATTCCTTTTCCCCGGTATTTTCTTTGATTTTATGCCGGTTCCATGCTATAATAATTATAGTTACACGTTCTGATTGCAAAGGGTCACACCTAAGCAAAAAGGCGAAAATATTTTATCATGTTAGAACAATTCTATTTTTTATTTTCTTTAAATATTTCGCAGGAAAACTATCCTGTCTCAAACGCCAAACGTGTACTTAATTTTAGGACTTTTGTCCACACATCGTTTGAAGAAAGGAGGTTTTATTCAAATGCCAAATATGAACTCACGGATCGCTCTTGTCGGAATCATCGTCAGCAGTCATGAATCCATAGAAGAACTGAACTCTCTTCTCAGTGAGTACGGTTCCTATATCGTTGGACGAATGGGCATTCCTTACCGTGAAAAGAATATTTCCATCATCAGTATTGCTATGGATGCTCCGAATGACATCATCAGTGCCCTTTCCGGCAAGATCGGAATGCTGCCCGGCATCAGCACCAAAACCATTTATGCTAAAACTTAATAACCGGAGAACACTATATGAAAGAACTCATTTTAAAACTGGAAGAAACCGGAAATCTTAGAGCGGATGAATGGGTCACTCTGATCGGCGGACGAACAAACGAACTATCAGCATTCGTTTTTGAGCGTGCAAGAAAAGTTCGCCACAAATATTACGGACACGATATCTATATCCGGGGATTGATCGAATTTACGAACTATTGCCGAAACGACTGTTATTACTGTGGAATCCGGAAAAGCAATGCCTCGGTTCCCAGATACAGACTGTCCGAAGAAGAGATACTTGAATGCTGCAAGACCGGCTATCAGCTCGGCTTTCGTACTTTTGTTCTTCAAGGTGGCGAGGATGCCTATTTTACCGACAACAAAATGGCATCTATTATCGAGAAGATCAAAACCCTTTTTCCTGATTGTGCAATTACGCTCTCCATTGGCGAAAAGTCACAAGAGAGTTATAAACTGTTCCATGAAAAAGGGGCTGACCGCTATCTTCTCCGCCATGAGACGTATAACAAAGAACATTACCGGCTTCTCCATCCCGCCTCTTTGTCCGCAGTAAACAGGCAGAACTGTCTCTTTGAACTGCGCGAAACAGGTTATCAGGTAGGCAGCGGATTCATGGTCGGATCCCCCGGGCAGACACCGGAGTATCTTGCCGAAGACATGCTCTTTTTAAAATGTCTGAACCCACACATGGTTGGCATCGGCCCGTTTATCCCGCATCATGCCACTCCATTTGCCAAAGAAAATGCCGGTACACTGGAACTAACACTTTTTCTGCTCAGCCTTATCAGACTGATGCTCCCCCAGGCTCTGCTTCCTGCGACCACCGCTCTTGCAACACTCCATCCGGACGGCAGGAAAATGGGCATCTTAGCCGGAGCCAATGTTGTCATGCCAAATCTGTCACCGAGCCAGAACAGGAAAAATTATAGTCTGTACGATAATAAACGCTGCATGGGGGATGAAGCAGCGGAAGGACTTACCATTTTAAAACAGGAAATGGACGAAATCGGCTACCATATTGTGACCTCAAGAGGCGACTCTTTAGTAGACTGCTCACCAATTTCATAACCAAAGAATTATTCAGAGGAGAATAAAAATGTACAATCCATCTTCAAAAAATGCAGAAGAATTTATCAGCCATGAGGAAATCCTTGATACCCTCGCATATGCTGACGAAAATAAAAACAATATTGAACTAATTGACAAAATCATTGAAAAAGCAAAACTGCGAAAGGGACTTGACCACAGAGAAGCATCTATTCTTCTCGCATGTGAAAACGAAGAGAAAAATCAGGAAATCTATCATCTTGCAGAACAAATTAAGAAAGATTTTTATGGCAATCGAATTGTTATGTTTGCTCCGCTTTACCTTTCTAACTATTGTATCAACGGATGTACCTACTGTCCGTACCATATGAAAAACAAACATATTACGCGTAAAAAACTGACTCAGGATGAAATTCGCAAAGAAGTCATTGCACTTCAGGATTTGGGACACAAACGTCTGGCGCTGGAAGCCGGGGAAGATCCGAAAAACAATCCGATCGAATATATTCTGGAGAGCATTAAAACCATTTACAGTATCAAGCATAAAAACGGAGCCATCCGCCGTGTAAACGTAAACATTGCCGCAACAACTGTAGAAAACTACCGGAAATTAAAAGAAGCCGGAATCGGTACCTACGTCCTCTTCCAGGAAACATACCACAAGGAAAGCTATCTTGAGCTTCATCCGACCGGACCGAAACATGACTATGACTACCACACCGAAGCAATGGACCGCGCGATGGAAGGCGGTATCGATGATGTAGGGCTCGGTGTTCTCTTCGGCTTGGACAAATACCGTTACGAATTTGCAGGGCTTCTGATGCACGCAGAACATCTGGAAGCCGCATTCGGCGTAGGGCCTCACACGATCAGTGTTCCTCGTCTTCGAAATGCAGATGATATTGACGCTTCCGCATTTACCAACGGAATCGACGATGATACCTTTGCCAAAATTGTTGCCTGTATCCGAATCGCCGTTCCATATACCGGCATGATCGTATCAACACGCGAAAGCCAGAAATGCCGTGAACGTGTACTGCATCTTGGTATTTCCCAGATCAGCGGCGGTTCCAAAACAAGTGTCGGCGGTTATGCCGAACCGGAACAGGATGAAGAATCTTCCGAACAGTTCGATGTAAGCGACACGCGTACACTTGATGAAATTGTAAAATGGCTTATGGACATGGACTATATTCCAAGCTTCTGTACCGCATGTTACAGAGAAGGAAGAACCGGAGACCGCTTTATGGCACTTTGCAAGAGCCGGCAGATTCAGAACTGCTGCCATCCAAATGCATTAATGACATTGAAAGAATACCTTGTTGATTACGCTTCACCAGAGACAAAAGCAGTAGGTGACGCTATCATTGCAAAAGAACTCGCCACAATACCGAACGAAAAAGTACGTGCGAAAGTCATGGAACATCTGAATGACATTGAAAGCGGAAAAGGAAACGATTTTAGATTTTAACACTTTTATATTTTACCTGAAAGGAGAACATTATGGGACTTAACAATACACCTTCAGCTGACCGCATCCATATTGGAATCTTCGGAAAACGAAACGCCGGAAAATCAAGCCTTATCAATGCCATAACCGGACAGGATCTGGCAATTGTCTCTGATGTTGCAGGCACTACCACTGATCCGGTGCTTAAAGCAATGGAGCTGCTTCCACTTGGTCCGGTTGTCATGATCGACACCCCGGGTCTTGACGATGAGGGAGATCTCGGACAACTGCGTATCCGGAAATCCTATCAGATTCTGAACGAAACAGATATCGCAGTTCTTGTAACAGATGCCACGATCGGTATCACGGATGAGGATCTTGCCATCCTAAAACGAATCCGTGAAAAAGAAATCCCTTATGTGGTTGTAAGAAACAAAATTGATGCATTAGATGCAAATGAAACCATTTCCAAAGTATTCCATTCTCCTTCTCTCCCTGAGGGATGGCTTACTGATAAGAATTATATTTCTGTCAGTTCACAAACCGGGCAGAATATTTATGAATTAAAAGAACTGATTGCGAAGCAGGTTCCCTCTGAAAACATAACATTAAAAATTGTCGGAGACCTTCTTTCACCAAACGATCTGGTTGTTCTGGTCGTGCCGATTGATTCTGCTGCCCCAAAAGGACGCCTCATTCTTCCTCAGCAACAGACGATCAGGGATATCCTTGAGGCCGGAGCAATTTCCGTAGTCACAAGAGAAAGCGAATTAAAACATACCCTCTCTTCCCTTGCGCAGAAACCACGTATGGTTATCACGGACAGCCAGGCTTTTAAAGAAGTATCGAAAGACACGCCCGAAGATATATTACTTACCTCCTTTTCTATCCTGTTTGCAAGATATAAAGGAAATCTTCAGTCCAATGTAGAAGGCGCACGGACACTCGAACATCTAAAGGATGGCGATAAAATTTTGATTTCAGAGGGGTGTACGCACCACCGCCAGTGTGAAGATATCGGAACCGTCAAGTTGCCTCGCTGGATAGAAAACTACACAGGAAAAAAACTGGAATTTTCATTTACCAGCGGAACAGAATTTCCACTTGATTTATCTGACTATGCTCTGATCGTTCACTGTGGAGGATGCACGTTAAATGAGCGCGAAATGAAATATCGTCTCAAATGCGCGAAAGATCAGAATATTCCTATGACCAACTACGGAATCGCGATTGCGTATATGAACGGTATTCTTGAAAGAAGCCTAATGCCATTCCCGGATATAAAATAATACTGTTATTTAAAAAGTTTCGGAAGCATTTACTAAAACTCTTCCGAAACTTTTTTATTCCCATTATATCAACTGAATCTCACAAATGGATTCTCATATTTCGCTATTTCTCCCAGATTTTCTTCTATTCTTAGAAGCTGATTGTATTTTGCCACTCTTTCCGATCTGCACGGTGCTCCCGTTTTGATCTGTCCCGTGTTGAAAGCAACTGCGAGATCTGCGATAAACGGATCTTCCGTTTCACCTGATCTGTGAGAGACCACTGCGCTATACCCTGCACATTTTGCCATTTCTATCGCATCAATTGCCTCAGACAGTGTTCCGATCTGATTCACTTTGATTAGAATTGCGTTAGCGATTTCTTTGATAATACCCGCATTCAATCTCTTCACATTAGTGACAAAAAGATCATCCCCCACCAGCTGCATATCTCTTCCAAGCCGTGTCGTGAGAAGTTCCCATCCTTCCCAGTCTTCCTCATCAAGGGCATCTTCTATTGAAAAAATCGGAAATTCTTCCGCAAGCTCCTCATAATATTCAATCATCTGTTCGGAAGAACGCTCGATACGATGGCCATGCATTTTTCCTTCCCCCTCAAAGACATATTTCTTTCTCTCTTTGTCATATAACTCACTTGCCGCCGCATCCAGAGCAATCACGATTTCGTTCTTCGGATGATACCCAGCCTTCTCGATTGCCTGCATGATGAATTGAAGTGCGTCCTTCGCATCAGGAAGATTAGGCGCAAATCCGCCTTCATCTCCAACCGCTGTTTGATAGCCTTGTTTATTTAATAGTGACTTTAGAGCCTGATAGATTTCTGAACACATCTCCAGTCCCTGTGCAAAACAACAGGCTCCTACCGGCATGATCATAAACTCCTGTATATCGATCGTGTTATCGGCATGGCGACCTCCATTCAGAATATTCATCATCGGAACCGGCATCTGCCTTGCTCCAATTCCGCCCAAATAACGATAAAGAGGAAGTCCCAGTGCTTTTGACGCTGCCCTGGCCGCTGCCAGCGATACACCAAGCATCGCATTTGCTCCAAGATTAATTTTATTGTCCGTACCGTCGAGTTTTAAAAGTACGTGGTCCAAGTTCGCCTGTTCAAATACATTCATTCCTTCTATTTCACGTGCAATCCGGTCATTCACGTGTTCCACTGCCTTCTTCACTCCCAGTCCCTGATAACGTCTCTGTCCGTCTCGAAGTTCTATAGCTTCATATTTCCCGGTCGATGCGCCGGACGGAACTGATGCCCGTCCTAAGAAATGTTCTCCGGCAAGCACTTCCACTTCAACAGTCGGATTACCTCTGGAATCCAGAATTTCTCTGGCGTAAATATCTGTAATTGGTAAATAATGATGCATATTTTTTCCTCCTTTTAGCGTTAGTATTTCCTCTGTCTTTTCATATCATGCCACTTATTCACCTGCCAAAAATTGCCTGATTTGAGGTTGAATTTATGTATAATTGTATACTTGACAAACTTGATTCAAAACAGTTGACATTCAAAAAAAGCCGCGTTACAATGCGGGTGGAACTGAACTGAAGTACAGTTTCTTCGTTCCAAATATACAGAGTCGGGGAATTACAAATGGAAAAAAATTTTAAAAACTTTCTTTTAATGACAGGTGCTACACTTATCATGGCAGTCGGTACCTACTTCTTCAAATTTACAAACAATTTCACCTTCGGTGGAATCACAGGTCTTGCCGTATTGGTTGCCAAAACGGGAGCAATTTCTGCAGCTGATTTTTCGTTCATCACTAACATGCTTCTGCTCGTTGTGGGAGCTATAATCCTTGGTAAAGCCTTCGTTGCCAAGACAGCTTACTGCAGTATTTTGCTTTCTGTAACTTTATCACTGTTCGAGAGGATCTGGCCGATGTCACATCCTTTCACAAATGAGCCGATGCTTGAAGTTATGTTTGCCATAGCACTTCCTGCATTTGGATCTGCCATCCTTTTCAATATTGGCTCTTCAAGCGGCGGAACAGATATCATTGCCATGATCGTAAAGAAATACTCCAGCATCAATATCGGAAAAGCTCTGGTTGTATCTGATATTGCGATCACAATACTCGGTTTCTTCGTATTCGGTGTGGAGACAGGACTTTATTCCTTATTTGGTCTTGCAATCCGCTCCTTCCTTGTAGACAACTTTATCGAAAGTTTGAATCTGTCCAAATACTTTAACGTGGTATGCCAGAATCCGGAACCAATCTGTGATTACATCGTACATCATCTCCATCGCGGAGCAACTGTCTGTGATGCGAAAGGTGCGTTTTCCGGTTCCCAGAAACATATCATTTATACCGCGCTCAACCGTCAGCAGGCGATCAAGCTTCGTAACTTTATTAAAAAAGAAGATCCGTCCGCATTTATCCTTATTTCGAATACCAGCGAAATCATCGGAAAAGGCTTTCATATGATATAAAAATGTGTTAATATAGATATGGGAAATGGTCTTAGACCTTGATGGGGGTTCCCACTACAAAGTAATAAAGAGGGTTATTTTATGGAAAAAGAGGCTGAAACGATTCCAGTGTCTAAAAATCCCACCACACTGGAAAAGCAGTGGCTGAATGCAGTTAGCCCGGAGGATTTTATCCGCAACAACAAGAATTTCAATTCTCTGATGATGAAATACCGTTGTGTAATCCGGGAGATTCAGACCAAACTTGAAGTACTGAATGATGAATTTTCCGTAGACAACCAGAGAAATCCGATTTCTTCTATTAAATCCCGCATCAAGACTCCTGCAAGTATTTATGAAAAGCTGCGCAGAAAAAATCTTCCTTTTACAGAAGAAAGCATTGTCGAGAATCTGGATGACGTGGCCGGTGTTCGCGTAATCTGTCCGTTTATCGGTGATATCTACACCATGGCGAATCTGATTACATCTCAGGATGACATCACCGTTCTCAAAATAAAGGATTACATAAAAAAGCCAAAAGACAATGGTTATCGCAGTTATCATATGATCGTGGAAATCCCGGTATTCTTTTCAGAAGGGAAAGCCGCCATGCGTGCCGAGATTCAGATCCGCACCATAGGAATGGACTTCTGGGCCAGCCTGGATCATCAACTTCATTATAAGAAGGATATCAGTTCACTTGTAGATATCGCATCAATCGAAGAAGAACTGAGAAGATGCGCAGATACCGTAAATCTTACGGATCGCCATATGGAAGAAATCAAAGATTTAATTGGTGATGTAAAGGATATTTAGACAGACAGTTTAATCAGAAGACACGTGCACAATGCACGTAAGAATAAAAAGGCGCTTCTCATCGAAGCGTCTTTTTTGTTTCTTATTATCCAAAATTCTTTTCAATCAGCCTGCAATACTCTTTGAAAGCCGGTTCCTCTGCGAACACGTCCTGAAGTGCATCTCTCACGCCTTTGTAATACCATCCAATCATCTCCTTGTCTTTCATCCGGAATCTGTTCCAGAGCTGTTCCCCGCAGATTGGATAATCCCGATCAATATCCCGCATGTTCGACAGTTTATCTGCAAGACCGATTATCTGCACTTCCCTCGGTGCCGATCGGATTCTTTCAATCGTAGCTCCCTTCCTTTCCTTCCAGGACCTTGACTTGTCCTCACTTTCCTGCGCCACAAAAGAAGCTACCCTTGGCGAAAATCTTTCAGCAAGCATGTCCACCGTAACTTCCTTACAGTCTTCCACCGTATCGTGCAATACCGCCGCACTGATGATCTCTTCATCATTTGTCATAGATGAGACAATTTCTCCCACTTCAATCGGATGCACGATATACGGGCGTTTCGTCCCCTTACGAAACTGCCCGTCATGTACTTTTGTCGCGAATTCAATGGCCTCTTCTACCATATTCTCATTCTCCTCATTTATGTAAATACATTCTTTTCTTTATAATATCATCTGCCTCTTTAAATAACAAGAAATAACGTGTATAATAAGAATAACTTTTTTATAAACGTTTCAAAGGAGCGCTAATTTATGACTAAGAAAACAGTTTTAGTGACCGGTGCCTCCCGCGGAATCGGCAAAGCGTGCGCACTTCGTTTTGCCGCAGGCGGGTATCACGTTTTTTTAAATTGCCGAAAGTCCTGGAAGGACCTTCATCAGGTTCGTGCACAGATTGAAGAGATGCAATTTGGTTCCTGTGAGATTGTAACCGGAGATGTAGGGAATCCTGATGATGTACAGGGGATATTTGATGCAGTCTCCCTAAGCTGTGATGGTCTGGATATTCTGATCAATAATGCCGGAATCGCCCACATGGGACTTCTTTCTGATATGACCAATGAAGAATGGAATCATATGATACAGACCAACCTTTCCTCTGTATTTTACTGCTGCCGCGGAGCACTTCCACATATGATTTCCGCTAAGCGAGGACGCATCATAAATATTTCTTCCATGTGGGGTACCGTAGGTGCATCCTGTGAAGCCGCTTACTCTGCAGCCAAATCTGGTGTGCACGGTCTTACCCGTGCCCTTGCCAAAGAACTTGCACCAAGCAATATTCAAGTCAATGCGATTGCCTGCGGTGCCATCAATACATCCATGAACGACCTCTTAAGCGAAGAAGAGAAGCTTGCATTTGCCGAGGATATTCCTGCCGGACGCTTCGGGACTCCGGATGAAGTCGCACAGCTTGCCTGGGATATCGCGCATGCCCCGGAATATATGACCGGTCAGATCATCGGACTTGACGGCGGATATATATAAATGCATGTAACTGTTCAGAGCCAACCTCGAAAACACTTCATGTTTCCTCAGTGTGGCGTATCCGCCAAATAGATTGATGCAAAAAAGGACTGTTCCTATCTAAGTGGAAAACAGTCCTCTTTTTGCATTATGTATACCTATTCCATATCGAGTTCAACCGGACAGTGATCAGAACCAAACACATCTGTCAAGATCTTTGCATCTTTAAGACGGTCTTTCAAGCATTCCGATACTAAAAAATAGTCAATACGCCACCCTGCGTTCTTCTCTCTTGCTTTGAATCTATAAGACCACCAGGAATAAATTCCTTCCGCATCCGGATAAAAATAACGGAAAGTATCTACAAATCCATTTTCTAAAAGCACGGAAAATTTAGCGCGTTCTTCATCTGTAAATCCGGCATTTTTTCGGTTCGTCTTCGGATTCTTAAGGTCAATCTCCTTATGCGCCACGTTAAGATCTCCGCAAAAAACCACAGGTTTCGTCTCTTCCAGTTTCTTAAGATAACGAAGAAATGCATCCTCCCATTCCATTCTGTAAGGAAGTCTTGCAAGCTCATTCTGTGAATTCGGTGTATACACTGTAATAAAATAGAACTCTTCAAATTCAAGTGTGATCACACGGCCTTCCTGATCATGTTCTTCAATTCCAATCCCATAAGACACACTTAAAGGCTCTTTTTTGGTAAATACAGCCGTTCCCGAATATCCTTTACGAACAGCAGAGTTCCAATACTGATGATATCCCGGCAAATCAAGTTCCAGTTGTCCGGGCTGCATCTTTGTTTCCTGCAGGCAGAAAACATCCGCATCCGCATCATTAAAAAAATCCATAAATCCTTTCTGCACACAGGCCCTGATTCCATTAACATTCCATGAAATAAATTTCATTACACTTTCCTCTTCGTTCTTTCTACAGTTTTATCCGATGCGTCGGATAGATGATTTTTATTGTAAATGACGAGCAATCCCTTCAGAAGAAGCTCATCATCCAGAATGATATTCTTTCTGCAATGCGGAACAATCTTTTTCGCCATACCGCCCGTTGCAATCACGGTTGCCGGCTCTCCCAGCTCTTCTTCCAGACGTTCAATGAGACCATCCATACATGCAGCATTCGAATAGATCACCCCACTTTTCATACACTCAACCGTATTCTTTCCTATAAGTCGTTTAGGCGCTTCCAGGCTGATTCCGCTAAGCTGTGATGCATTTGCAGTAAGTGCATTCAGCGAAGTATTAATTCCGGGATAGATCATTCCTCCAATGTAATTCTTCTTGGCATCTACAACACATACGGTATTTGCAGTTCCCAGATCAAAAATAATCAGCGGCGGTTTATAGCCGTCAATTCCCGCAACTGCATCCGCAACGAGATCACTTCCTAGCTGTGCCGGATTATCCATAAGAATATTCAATCCTGTCTTCACTCCAGGTCCAACGACAAGTGTTTTTTTCTTGAGTATCTTTTCTGTTGCTTCTTTTACTACATTTGTAATCTGTGGCACAACAGAACTGATAATAGCACCTTCCAGTTTATCGGGTTTGATTCCATGGATTTCAAGAACCATCTTAATGTCTATCGCATATTCAAATTCCATTTTTGTTTTGATCGTAGACAGTCTCTCAATAAAGTAAGTCTTTTTACTGTCAATACACCCCAAAACAATATTTGTATTTCCTATATCTATTGCAAGAATCATTGTTCTAACTCCTCTTTTATCTTCCGGACTGTGTCTGAGATGCTGAAACCAGACGCGTCAGTACTTTGCCAATTACAGTTACAAGAATCGCAGCTGCTATCGATTCCGGGATTCCCGATGCAGTAACTGTACCCATGATAAGTCCAAATACGGCAGTCACAGCAACTTCTTTTGCCTGGGCATATTGCTGTGCGAGCAGGAAATATATACTTCCCATAACCATCACTGTATTCACCATAGAACCTGCAAATCCTGTGATTGCCAGCCCCAGATAGGTATTCATCTCAATCTTTCTAAATAAAATCCACAGCCATCCTGTGGCAACGCCGATCAAAACACGGCATCCTACAGAAATCCAGATTGCCTTTACAGCTCCCACCAGATTTCCGGCAAGAAATGGGGAAAAAGCAAATGAAAGTAAAGTCGGTGCCATTGTATTACTGATCAATGAGCAGATTCCAAATACGCCTCCAAGAATCGCTCCCGCCATTGGCCCGAAAAGGATTGCTCCGATAATCACTGGTATGTGTACCGTTGTCGCCTTAATAATCGGAAGCTGAATCATTCCAAGCGGCGTATTTGCCAGTACAACAATGATTGCAGCCATCAGTGCGACACTTACCATCCAACGAGTTCCCTTTTTCTCTTTTTTCTTATTCATTTCAAAATCCTCCTGTTATTATTCTCATTTTGAGATACAATACATACTTGGTATATTACTTTCTCTTACAACTGTTCCAGAATCTTGTCAATAATTCTCGCTGCTGTTTCTTCTTTACTTAAAAGCGGAAGCTGCGTCTCATCATTTCTTGTGATCAAAGTCATTACGTTCGTATCCCCCTGAAATCCTGCGCCCGCATCCTTCAGATTATTCGCCGCAATCATATCCAGATTCTTCTTTGCCAGTTTTGCCCTGGAATTTTCCACCATATTTTCTGTCTCCATGGAAAATCCGCACAGAAACTGTCCCGGCCTTTTATGTTCGCCCAGGTATTTCAGAATATCATCCGTTTTCTCCAGTTCAAGCACCATCGCTTCGCCGGATTTTTTCACCTTTTCATCACTTATATGCTTCGGGCGATAGTCTGCCACAGCAGCAGCTTTACAGATGATATCTGCCTGTTCTGCTTCCGATTTCACCGCTTCAAACATTTCTTTGGCCGTCGTGATCGGAATCACTTTTACAAATCTCGGCTTCGGTATGGAAGTCGGTCCTGTAACCAGCGTTACTTCTGCACCTCTTGCGGCACACACCTTTGCCATCGCATATCCCATCTTTCCAGAAGAATGGTTTGTAATATAACGAACCGGATCAATCGCCTCCTGCGTCGGTCCTGCAGTGACCAGTACCTTCTTTCCTGTCAGATCATTCCGCCACGCCAGTTCGTTATAAATGTACTCATATAATTCCTCCGGCTCCGGCATTTTCCCGATTCCGCTCGTACCACAGGCCAGATGTCCTTCGGCCGGACTTATCACTTCGTACCCATATTTTTTAAGAATTCCGATATTATCCTGAACTATGGGGTTCAGATACATCTCTGAATTCATCGCAGGGGCTATGAATTTCTTACATTTTCTACATGCCATCACAGTAGTTGTCAGCATATCGTCTGCTATCCCGTGAGCCAGTTTACCGATCACATTTGCCGTAGCAGGTGCAATCATCACTACATCCGCCACACTTGCAAGTGCAACATGTTCCACACTGTATTCAAAATTCCGGTCAAACGTATCGATCAGACACTTATGTTTCGTCAAAGTCTCGAATACAATCGGATTGATGAAATTTGTCGCATTCTTCGTCATAAGAACCTGCACATCATACCCGTTCTTTACCAGCATGCTTGCAAGTGACGCTGTTTTGTATGCGGCAATCCCGCCCGTCACTCCAAGTACCACTGTCTTCTTTTGCTCCATCTTAAGTGTACACTCCTTCATCTATGAACTTGTCCGCCTTTTAAACACTATTCCAATATCTTTTTCAGTTCTGCCATAAATGTATTTACATCCTTAAATTCACGGTATACAGACGCAAATCTCACATACGCCACCGCATCCAACTCTTTTAGATGTTCCATCACGATCTCACCGATCACACTGCTTGGAATCTCCTTCTCTTCACGACTGAAAATATCGGTCTCAATCGTATCGATCGTCTCCTGAATCTTGGATGCCGGAACCGGTCTCTTATAGCACGCTCTCAGTACTCCGCCTTCTATTTTAGCCCTGTCATACTGTTCTCTGTTATTATCCTTCTTAATAATAATGAGTGGAATCGTCTCCACCTTCTCATAAGTTGTGAAGCGTTTGCTGCAGGCATCACAGGAACGCCGTCTTCTGATCGAGGTTCCATCTTCTGCCGGTCTTGAATCAATCACTCTGGTATCAATATTACCACAATACGGACACTTCATCTTCTTTCCTCCTGATATTATGTATTTTTCTGCATTTTCTAATGCTATTCATGTAGTCTGAACTCTAATATAAATAGTATAAATGTAGTATATTTTCTTGTCAAACAAAATCAGACGCTGATAGCTTATTGTATCAGCTATTGTACAAGCCTTCTCTGAAGAATCAGCCATGCCTGCACAATAATGGCAGCATGATCGCATGCAATCTGATTCGTCTCTTTCACCTCAAAATCTCTTTCAACTACCAGATGGCCTTTTACTCTTTCTTCTACCTTTGCCCATAAATTCAGTTTTTTCTCTTCATTCGTAAGACTTAAAAAGTGTTCTCTTCTTCTGCATCCGTCATCCTCTTCCCAGCATCCGCTCTTGCAGGAAATCCTGCACCACAATGCTTCTTCCGCATCATCTCCCGCATGAACTTTCACCTGATTTTCTTCCACAACAGACAGATAAGCAGTTGTAATCACCCGAGCTCTCGGATCCCTGTCAGCGTTACCGTAAACCGCAAACTGCTCCATCGGAAGATCCGATACGCCCGTCTCTTCTTCCAACTCCCTTTTGGCCGTTTCCCGCAGATTCTCCCTTAAATTCACGAAACCTCCCGGAAGTGCCCACCAACCGATACAAGGATGATTCCCTCGTCTTATCAAAAGCAACTTCCAGCTTTCTTTCTTTTCAGAGCCTGCAAATACAACCGCGTCCGTTGTCGCACAAGGGTTCTTATATTTGTACGGATCATAATCTTCCAGAAATTCCTCCAGATTCTGTCCTATCGCGTTTCTTTCTCCGTTTCCTCGAAATGGTTCAATATTTTCTAAAAATGCCGTCATTTTTCTTCTCCTCTCCTGTATCTTATTTACATGTTTTCAGACATTTCTCCTCACAGATTTCTACCAGAATAATGTCCGGTCCGATTTTACAAATACACTCATATGGAATGATAAACTCCGAATCATAACCAAATAATCCGCACATCTTTCCCGGCCCGGGAACCACGATTGCCCAGACACAGCCACTGCATTTATCCAGAATCAGATCTGTAACACATCCAAGCCGTGTTCCTGTACAGGTATTGATGACCTCTTTCTCTCTGAATTCACAAAAACGTATCAGGTTCTCCTTCTCCGGCTTTCCTTTCACATTCCACACTTCCCAGACTCTTCTTATTGTCAATATATGCTATCCGCTGTAAATTTGTCAAGATTACCGGAAATACTGTTGTCATTATCTACACACAGCAGTACAGTTTCGAATTATAATTATTGCATTTTCTTAAAAATAATACTATAATTTTCACATAACGCAAGGGGGATAAACATCCTCCTGATACTCAAATCCAGAAAAACGAGGTATATAACATGAAGAAAAAAGTTGTCGTAGCATTAGGTCATCGTGCTCTGGGAAACACGCTTCCGGAACAGAAGACCGCAGTCAAAAGAGCCGCTGCATCTATCACAGACCTTGTTGAGGCAGGATATGATGTTGCTATTACACACAGCAATGCACCTCAGGTTGGAATGATTCATACAGCCATGAATGAATTTGGTAAATCACATGAAGATTTCACTCCGTCCCCGATGTCAGTCTGCTCAGCCATGTCTCAGGGCTACATTGGATATGATCTTCAGAACGGAATCCGCGAAGAACTTCTGAATCGCGGTATTTATCGCACAGTATCTACCGTACTCACTCAGGTTATCGTAGATCCTTACGATGAAGCTTTCTATACTCCTACTAAGGTACTTGGACGTATTATGGATGCAGAAGATGCTGCACTTGAGCGTAAGAAAGGAAATTATGTCGTTGAAGTTCCTGGACAGGGATATCGTCGTGTCGTAGCATCACCGAATCCGGTTGAAATCGTAGAAGCCGGCGCAGTTAACGCCCTCATGGAAGCCGGACAGATCGTAATTGCCGGAGGCGGCGGCGGAATTCCTGTACTGAAGCAGGGACATCATCTAAAAGGTGCAAGCGCAGTAATTGAAAAGGATCTGACAGCCGGGCTTCTCGCTGAACAGATTGATGCCGATGAACTGATCATTCTCACCAGTGTAGAAAAAGTATGGATCAACCGTGGAACTGATAAAGAAGAAGAACTTGGCACGATTTCTCTTGATGATGCTAAGAAATATATGGATGAAGGACATTTCGGTGCTTACAATATGCTTCCTAAATTCCAGGCATCTGTTTCTTTCCTCGAGAAACGTGAAGGCAGACGCGCTATCATCACTTCTATGGAAGCACTTGAAGATGCGCTGAAAGAACGCACAGGAACTGTAATCAAATAAGATACAGATCTATATAGTATAATCGATTTACTATAAAGGACACAGAAGACAGCTTTTAAACTGTCGCTGTGTCCTTCTCTTTAGCCTTGTAACTGAAGCAGTTTTCCTTTCAGCTCATTTTCAAGCCGCTGCATTTCCTTTTCTGCTTCCTGCCGCTTCTCGCGACCTTCCTTCTGAATCCTCATCACTTCATCAAATGTGGAAATAAGAGATTCGTTTGTTGCCTTTAATGTTTCCATGTCAACAATTCCTCGCTCTGATTCTTTTGCCGTATCAATCGTTGCCATTTTCAATTTTTCTGCATTCTTTTTCAAAAGCTCATTCGTCATGTCAGTCACTTCCCGCTGTGCTGCCGCAGCCTGAGCAGAATGTTCCACACCAAGAGCTAAAACCATCTGACTTTTCCACAGTGGAATCGTATTTACGATCGTTGACTGAATCTTTTCCACCATCAAAGTATCATTTCCCTGAACAAGACGGATCTGAGGAGCAGTCTGAAGCGAAATTTGCCTTGTAAGCTCAAGATCATGGATTTTTTTCTCAAACCGTTCACACATCGAATCCAGATCCCTTGCTGCCTGGGCGTCTTCGGCAAGTCCCGTCTGCCTGGCTTTCATAAGGAGGTCCTGAAGCTTGGTATTTCTGACTTCCTGAAGCTTCTTCTTTCCGGCAAGAATGTACATCGTAAGCTCTTTAAAATACGTAAGATTCAGTTCATACATCTTGTCCAGTATCGCGATATCTTTCAGCAGCAGGACCTGATGATTCTCAAGTACTTTACAGATTTCATTAATATTCGTCTCTGCCTTCGCGTATTTTGCTTTCATGGATTGGATTTTATTGGAAGTCTTTTTAAATATTCCCAGGAATCCTTTTTCTTCCTCTTCATCAAAATTCCGGAGTTCCTTAACCACACCGGTTAAAAGCTCTCCCACTTCTCCCAAATCCTTGGTTCTCACATTTTCCATCGCACTTTCTGAAAAATCAGCCATCTTCTTCTGGGTTCCGGCTCCATATTGGAGAATCATCGTAGAATTCGTCAAGTCAATCTGAGAAGCAAAAGCATTTACCGTCGCCCGTTCTTCCTCTGTTAAAATCGATTCGTCCATTACTTCCTGCTTCTCGGGCACAGGTGCCGGTGCCTTCATTTCTTCTTTAAACGGTTCCAGAGTGAGCTCCGGTGCCGGTGCAAATGCTTTGAATTCATCATTCATTTTCTATACCTCCTTTTACTTTATATCGATTTTATCATTAATTTGTTACTTTTTTTGTTTCATTCCATCCTCTGTAAGTCCTTCTTGTGCAAGCATGGTATGAAGAACCGAAATATCAGAGGAAACATCCCATGCGGTATTCTGGAACAGGCTGTCCAAAAGCTTTTCAAATGCAATATTCAGTGTATCAAGGGTCGCTTCAATCTCCGCCTTCGCAGTCTTAATATTCTCTCCTCCAACCGGCTGACGGTCCAGCTCCTCGTATGCTTCTAACAGCTTGATCGTCGTTGGAAGATAATAGTCCATCAGCTTGCGGATATCGCTGACTGTTTCCGGATTCTGCTCGACGCGATCAAAAATTCGATCCACAAGCATTTCCATTCTTGAAATCTTTGCCGAAATCTCTTCCCCGGGAATCGCATCGTTACATTCATGAATTTTCTGAATGTAGGCATCTCCCTGTTCTACAATCTCACGCACTTCCCTGGATAATCCTGATCTTGCCTTTTCTTCCTTCTCTTTTTTCTGCTTTTCTTTTTCATTTTGCAGCTGTTCCTCTTTTTCTTTCTGCTGCCTGCGGTAAATGTCATCCCGCTCTTTTTCCTTCATCTGCTCTTCCAGCTGAAGATACTGATCATATGCCCGGTTCGTCACCATAAGACAGCTCTTCTTACTGTCCAGATGTCCCTGACAGAACCAACCTTTTTCAATCATTTTCATGACGTCCTTCGCTACATACTTCGTCGTCTTTCCGGCATTTTGGGCAAGTTCTTTGATATCACAGTATTCTCTGCCCTGAATCATCTTCAAATACTTATTAAATCTTCCCACTCTTTTCAGCTTTGATGTACCGCATCCTGCCATAACACCAAATACAGCTGTAAGTATTCCGAACAGAACAATAAGGCCGATCACCTCGCCCGAATCCATAAGGAACAGCCCTGCTATACAAATAATAAGCAAGAATCCCGAAACCACTGCAAACGGATAACCAAATGCGCACAGCAAAATTCCTCCGACCTTCGTTCCGGTCGTAGAGTTATAGAGAACCGGAGAATTTTCCGTACTGTTTTTCACCGGTGCTTCCTGCTTTCCATATGGAGGATTCTGCCATCCGGGTCCGTATGGTCCACATTTTCTTCCCATACCGTTTCCCATATTTCTCATCGTCCGGGAAACTTCATTCATTGCCTGATTGATCGTATTCGTGATCGTCTGATTCAGCCTTCTGTAATCTTTTGAATCTACAGCATCCTGTACCGTCCGCCGAATTTCCTCTCCAAAACGTTCCCAATCCTGATTATTCATGCTATTCTCCTGTCATTTACTTTGTATATCTGATTCTGTTATCTATACCATGCGAAATAATGTAATCGTACACCGTTCGCGGAACCAGATCGTTCCACCTTTCATCCGCAAGAATTCTCTGTCTCACCTGTGAGCCGCTTACTCCCTTGTCCTTCTCATCCCTGCGCCATAAAACCTCAGTCTTATAACCCATCTTTTCCAGCAGTTCTTCATTTTTTCTTGTTTTTTCATCACAGATTCCCATAAAACATACTGCTTCTTCCGGAACATACTGTAAAAGAAATTCCGGGTTTTCAACAGGAAACGGAACAATCTCAAAATCCTCCCTCGGCACTTTAAAATCAAGGAGTGCATCCCGGATCATTTCCAACCTCTCGAAATAAGTAAGCGGATTCGCTGATTTTGTCATCTTCTCTTCTGTTTCTTCCTCTTGTGGAGTATAAGAACCATTTGGAAGAGTAATTCCGATATAAAGCTTTTTACAACGCATCTTCGCAGCTAAAATATATTCTAAATGTTTCAGATTTAAAATCTGAAACCTTCCAAAAACCACCCCGACGTCAATCATTTTATAACTCCTTCCATGCAGAGCCTTCCCCGGCATCTGCTTCGCCAAATTCTTCACATACATGATTTATTATACTTCATTCTAAAGTAATTGAAAATACTTTTGAAAAAAATAACCGCCCGGATAGGCGGCTATCTTCTCCATTACAATTGAAGTACATTTATGATCAATACCCATGACAGTCCATAGTAAGTGACCACTGCCACAAGGTCATTGATTGTTGTGATCAAGGGACCTGATGCAACTGCCGGATCCACCTTAAGCTGCTTGAACAACATCGGGACTGTCGTTCCAACGACACTTGAAAGAAGCATTGCTACAAGGAGTGCCATTCCAGTACACGCGGAAATCGAAAATGCCATGATCGGCATCTGCCCTTTCAGCAAATACAAATAGAGTCCGATAAAAACAAATGACAAAGCGCCCAAAATCAGCCCATTACACAAACCAACTCTCGCTTCTTTTGAAATCAAATATAATTTCTGTTTCCTGCTTACCTGCTCGTCCATCAGCACACGGATTGTGACCGCAAGTGACTGTGTTCCTACATTTCCTGCCATATCAAGTACCAGTGACTGGAAACACACGATCAGTGCCAGATGCGCCACAACTTTTTCAAATATTCCCACTACGGTGGATACCACAAGCCCCAGCCCTAAAAGCACCATCAGCCATGGAAGACGCTTAGAAATACTCTTCTTCAGCGGTTCTTCCAGATCTTCTTCTGCAGCAAGACCTGCCAGTTTTGCATAATCATCACCCAGGACATCATGGATCATCTGTCCAACGTCCTGCGCAGTAAGAATACCTTTTAATTTATTATTTTCATCAAGAACAGGAATCGAATCTTCTGAATAATCCTGCAGTCTCTCGATACAGTCTTCAATCTGCTCCTCTGCGTACACATATGGATAAGATGTCATGATAATACTGTCAAGTTCAGTACTCTCTCTGGCCACGATCAAATCCTTCAGTTCAATCGCTCCTACCAGAACCTTATCCTCATCCAGCACGTAAATCGTAGAAATATTATCATTCTCGGCAGCCTGATCGACTAATTCCTTCATCGCTTGTTTTACATTTAATCCGTTATGAATTGCAATATAATTCGTCGTCATCCGGCTTCCGATCTCATCTTCATCGAACGCACTGGAAAATGCAATTTCCTTTTTCGCCCCATCCTCCATCAGCTCGATCAGAACACTTCTCTGCTTTTTATCCAACTGTCTTAGATACTCTATGGCGGTCGTTACTTCAAAACGATTCAGCACCTCAACTCTTTTCTTAATACTAAGTTCACCAAGCCATGCATCTCTTCGGTCGGAATATTCCAGAATGTCTGAAAGCATATCATTATCCAGTATACTATACAGTCTCAGGCGCTCATCCTTCTTCAGTAATTCAAGAGCATCCGCAATATCATTCTCATGATAATCACTGATTTTTTCTTTCATAAGCCTTGGTGTAAGATTGCTGCACGCAATTGCGGCAATCTCATGACAGTAATCCGGATGCTGTACAGCAGCATTATTTTCATTTGGGTTATTTCTTTTTACACTCATCGCCAGTCCTCCTTTATTCATCATAATCCGGCATTCGCCATGCCAAATAAAGAGGGACATAGAAAAAGAACTGCAGTAAAAACAGACAAAAATGCCATTGTCTCCTGCAAAGCACTTTCTCTACACCCGCCTTACGTTATGTAGTGTGTTTTGGAACGGACAATGGCAGACATTCTATGGAAATGAAAATGATTCTTCCAAAGGTAAGATCAGAATATGAACGGTATAAATCCGCAAAATCTCTGACCGGCTATGACTGCCCTGCCCCTACTTCGTGCACTACTACCGTCCATAATCTCACCTCACTTTAAATTAATTCTTAGAATTGTTATTATACGATATCCTATTCTTCCGATATCATCTGTTTCCCGAAACAGTATAACACAGCGAAAAAATTTTTGCCACTTATTTTTTTATCCCAGATTCTGCTTTCCAAAGGTGCCATTTCTTCAATTTCATTTCCATAGAAAATACTAAATCCCTTTAAATGAGAATGTAAAGGTCATTTTTTCCTCTGCGTTTAATAAATATTCTTCATGTGTCTTAGCATGCCAGCTGTCATCGCCGCCGACTCCCATCTGCGCTTTTGCTACTCTTACTACCGTATAGTGCACCTCCGGAAGTTCATAATCATGCATAGCATTTTCAATTTCATGCGGTGTATATGGAAGTGCCGAAAATGCTATTGGTCCATTTTCTTCATCCATCTCAAACAGCATTCCTCTTCCTTTGCGGTCTGTAATCATAGCAAACCTTACCTCTTCTTTGTTTCCGCATTCCTGCGGCACAAGGTATTTAGCCATGTTATCTTTTACAAGATTTTGATAAATTCCAAGCTTTGCCCCATGCTTTCTGTCAGCATACGTCTCTTCAGGTCCAAGTCCATACCATTTCACATGATCATAATCCGCACTGAACTTAAACATCACGCCAAATTCCGGCATATCACCAAGTTCTTTCACCGGATCATAGGTAAGTGTCGTCTTTACTCTTCCGTCGCCGTCCACCTCATATTCGAGCCGGCATTCACTGACCGGAACCGTCGGCATCAGATAACGATAAGAAACCTTCACCGTATGTTCTTTCACTTCTACTTCAGGTTCTATAATGCTTCCCCAGTTGTTTCCACGGAATTCTTTAAAACTAAGATACATACTTGCCGTTTTCCACTGTGCATAACGCATCGGCATCTGGCAGCCATAATCATTATCAACCGGTGCACGCCAGAAATTCGGTTTCGGTATCATCTCTATCATTTCTCTACCGGCATAACGGTAAGATACCAATCCGCCGTTTAATACAGAAAACATGGCTTCGAAGTTCTCTCCGCGCACACCGATATTATGCGTGCTGCGAATAATGACTATTGCTTTCCGGCATGCCTTCTTCTCTTCTTCTACCCGATAAATGTATTGTCCGAACGCAATCTCGTGTCCTCGCTGAGCCCAGATCGTATCTTCTTTTAAATGGAAAGAAACGGTTACGGTATATTCACCCGGTTTTTCTTCTTTCGGAAGCGGCAAAGGGTATACCTTTCTTCCAAGTGGTTCCACTGCGGTCTCCATCAACGCTTGGCGAAGCAGTTTACCATCTCTTGCCAGTTGAACCCTGCACTCAAAACGATCCGTATTGATAAACAGATTTTTATTGATCACACACACTTCGTTTTCATAAATCTCTGCGGTAATATTCTGATAATTGAATTTTACCTCCTGCATTTTAGGTGATTCTTCGCGCTCTCCTCCGTAAACGATTCCATTTCCACTAAAATTATAATCTGTCGGCCGTTCCCCAAAATCACCACCATAGGCTAGGAATTCTTTTCCATATCTGTCCTTTTTATAAAGTGACTGATCCACGTAATCCCATATAAATCCTCCCTGGTACAGAGGCTCAGTATCCGTCAGATCTGTGTATTTATGCATCGCACCACAGGAATTTCCCATCGCATGTGTATATTCACAGAATATAAACGGTTGGCTGTCATTATTTTTCAAAAACTCTTTAATCGACTCTACGGATGGATACATCTGACTTTCCATATCACTGGTATCATTATAGCTTCTGTCATGGAATACTCCTTCATAATGCACCAGTCTCGTCGGATCTACCTTCCGAAAGAACTGTGACATTTCAAAAATATCCTTTCCGCCAAAAGATTCATTTCCACAGGACCAGATCAGAATCGCCGGATGATTCTTATCTCTCTGATACATGGAATTTGCCCGATCAAGCATCATCTCAAGCCATTCCGGTTTGTCGTGAGGCACAATATCGGTATAGTCTTTCGTGAATTTCGCCATATCCCATGAACCGTGAGATTCCAAATTCGTCTCATCGATCATATAAAGGCCGTACTCATCACAAAGGCGGTAAATGAGGGAAGCATCAGGGTAATGACAGGTACGAATGGCATTGATATTGTTGCGTTTCATCGTTGCCAAATCTTTGCGGAGCTCCTCTTCTGAGACGCAGCGTCCGGTAATCGAACTGAATTCATGACGGTTCACTCCTTTGAAGACAATTCGTTTTCCATTCAGCGTCATGATTCTTTCTTTCATTTCAAATCTTCTGAATCCGACCTTCTCCGAAATGATTTCCTGCAATTCTCCATTTTCATTAAATACTTCTATCCTCAGATCATAGAGCTGTGGATCTTCTGCACTCCAAAGGACAGGTTCTGCAATATTCCAGGTCCAGATATTCTTTACGGCAATCACCTTTTCTTCTGTAAAGACCTGATTACCGTCCTTCATAAGCATTACGATTGCTTTGCCTGAATCTCCGGTACCACTTAGCATACTCTGTACACTGATTGTAAACTCTGCATTTTTCAGAGTCTCATCCGGCACTGCACGGATGCCAAGATCCTGAATATGTATATCAGGAACCGTATAGAGATATACGTCCCTGTAAATGCCGGAAAACCGGAAGAAATCCTGATCCTCACACCAACTGCTTGATGTCCATTTAAACACCTGGACTGCAAGCTTGTTCTCGCCTTCCCCAAGATATCCTGTCAATTCAAATTCAGATGGCGTGAAAGAATCTTCACAATATCCCACAAACTGACCGTTTAGCCATAAAGCCAGACCACTTTCTGCCCCCTGGAAGGAAATAAATAGCCTTTTTCCCTTCATATGTTCCGGAACACGGAAATATTTTACATAACTTGCCACCGGATTGAATTTCTCCGGAATCTCCCCCGGATGAATTTCCTCATGACCTTCCCACGGATACTGCGCATTTGAATATTGCGGCGCATCGTATCCTTCCATTTGAATGTGTGACGGAACATAAATATCATCCCAGTCTTTACAGCAATACCGGCTGGATTCAAATCCCTTTACAGCCAGACTGTAGTTTTTTGCATAATGGAATTTCCACAGTCCATTCAAACTGTACCTGAACGAGGTGCATCTTTCTTCTTCCTCTTCCGGTGATGCATAATAAATATGATCTGAATGAGCATCCATGCGTCCATCACAAAAATAGCACGGATCTTTCAGCCTGTTATAATCAAACTCTCGCATTGTACTTTCCTCCATATATCTGCCTGATTGTTTTTATCATATACTATTTTGCTCTATAACGCACTTATTTTGTAAAAAAGAAGTTCCTATTTACGGAACTTCTTTTTATAAATCTCAATTTATATTTTAAATTGCGTCTGACTGCGCTCCAGTTTCTTCTTATAATGTTCGTATTCTCCTTTTACCCTTTCCATTTACTTTTCCTCCTTTTGGGGACACTCCTTCCGTCACGACCATCGCCCTTTGGTCTTTTTTAAACGGTTTATTCGCTCCTCTTTCCATTAATATGCTGAGTGATCAATTGACTGATTTCATTTTTCGGCTTGTTAAGTGCAATTCCCAATTCCGAATATAAGAGATTTTCTGCCATCTGAAAATACCGTTCATCAGCAGCTGTGCTCTTTTTCCCCTGCTGTGACCGTACCTTATTGCGCTGATACGTCATTTTGATAACAGAAACCAGAGCAGATGGATCATTCTTTTTCACTGCTTCCTTATATTTTTGTTCCCGCATCTTTTCATTTTCAACCCAGATAGTCTCTATCTCAGGAATACTCTCGATCAATTTCCATGCCTCTTCATTTGTCATACACTTTCTGAGCGAAACAGCTGACTTTTCCACCGGCACATATATCTTATCCTGTGAATCTCCAAGCGGTACCAAAAGATAATAAGACTTATCTTTATTCACTCCATCCATATTAAGTTTCGTGATATCTTCGATCTTGCAGGCACCTGTCATTGTTTTCATGACATAATCTCCAATTTCATAACTCAATTCTTCTGTTCCTCCCTTCTTCAAACTCTGCGAATCGAAAAACGAGCAGCATTTGTGCAACTGGTCTTACGCACATATGCTACTCGTTGTAATTTAATTATAACGAAATTTTACTGTTTTTTCAAAGCGAAATTTCAAAAAAATTTGTAACTGTTCGATAATGGTTTCTGTCAGCCCCGAAATATAGTCGGTACCGATAACCTGATGCTGCATGGTCTGGAGTTCACTTCCATCTGACTCTCGTCCCCCAGCACGCTGGAGGCCATGCTGGAGAAGAAATTGAAGGACGGTTTTTGCTCATCGAACAGTCTGATATACCCCTCATCCAGCCCGCTCTCCTTTGCCGCCTCCGCCAAGATCTCCTTGTCATAGTATTTCATGTCCAATCCGGCAGCCAACGCTTTTCCTATTTCCCGTCCGCCACTGCCGAAGGAACGCCCAATGGTAATTACCAAATTGCTGTTCATGTAAAGGATCTCCTTTTCACTTAGATCATCAAAATCAATATGTTACCGGATTCATTTTTGCTTTCATTTTCCGCATGGTAAAAATATACAATACAGCAACCAGCACCAGGGAGAGCACATCCGCCACAGGCTGTGCCAGACAAGCCCCGTAATGCCAAGCAGGCTCTGCATGATAAACACTGCGAGAATGTATATGATTCCCTGTCGGCTCAGGTTCACGACCAGCGCCGCCGTGGCGGCGTCTGCACCAACCATAGCAAGGATTTGATCCATAAACACCAGAAAAAGGACAGAGAGTACTGCTCCGGCAATGACGCTGCCCCACATACAGAAGGAACAGACCTTTTTCGCATAGTCTGACCGCCCCTCTCCCAAAGCCCGAGAGATCACTGAAACACCGCCCACGCCGAAGATCGTTCCTACCGCCGTAAAGAGGAGGAATACCGGCATAGCCAGAGACACGGCGGCAATCAGAATATCGTCATGGGTCTGACCGATAAAGAAGGTATCCGCCAGATTATAGATTAGCACCATAATCATCGCAGCCATTGCA
>JAXFTO010000072.1:0-2662 GCA_034176745.1 Bariatricus sp.
AAGTACAGGGAGCCGCATAACGCCCCCGTGAAGGTGACCGGAAAGGATCAGGTCCGCTCCCCATTCTTTGTAAACCGTGACAAATTCCGGGTGATGAACCATCAGAACATTCCATGCCTGCGTATCTGCCTGTCCGAGCCCGTCCTTCATATCCTGCAGGGAAGGCTCCATCCTGCCGAATCTGGCGTAACACTCCGAAGGCATCTTCATTCCATGCAGAAGAACCCGAGAGCCTTCCCATTCCATCTCACAGGATTCATTGATCAGGAAACGGATTCCCGCCTGTTCCAGCTCTTTCTTATATTTCCAGTAGCTGTCGCCGTAATTTTCCGGATCCTCAAGCATCCTCTGTTCATGGTTTCCGAGCGCACAGTATACCGGGGCAAATTCAGTCAGTTTTTTCATGCATTCTGCCGCCTTCCCCCAGGAAGTCTCCCTGCTGCCATGCATATTTCTGTTTGCCACAAGCATATCCCCGCCGCAGAGGATCAGATCCGGCCTCTGCTCCTGTATCTTCTCCAGAAGCTTACCGTTCTCCTCACCGTATTCCCGGTTATGAAGATCAGTTAAAAAAACGATTCTTTTTTCTTCCATCTCGGCAGGAAGCTTCGGTGTTCTGATCTCGTATTCCGTCACCACGAACCGGTGTGTCTCCCGGTATATTTCAGCTAAAATGAGCAGTGCTGCCACTATGAGGGCAGCCAGTATATATATCATTCTGCAAATCTCCTTAAAGTCATCTTAATCTCGTTCCACCCGTTCTATCGTACACGAATGCTCTTTACTCTTTGGATCGTAATTGATTCCCACCAGCAAAATCTCTGCTCCATAATCTTTTATCGCATGTGGATAATCATTGTTTTTAATTTGTCTGATTGCACCTTCATCTGATTGATTCCACTTCAGTTCTATCACCATCAGCGGCATATCGGATTCTTTTTTAGGGAAGAATACGACATCCGCATATCCATGTCCCGATGGAAGTTCTTCAATCCTTAAAAATTCATCTATACAACTGATATATGCAACTCGTATTACACTTCGCAGAGCCTGCTCATTGTTGTAAAAAGTCGGTGCTGTTCCAGCTTTATGTGCTTCTTTGATCGCAGCAGCTACCTCTTCCGCATCCATATTCAATGTAGCTTCCAAAAGATGATCGGAGTTACGAATCAGCTTTGCAATTTCTGTATGCTTCCCTGTAGTTACAGCACGAACAAATTCCTCACGTATTTCTTCATTAGGAATATGCACTGATTTTTTAGTAGAATCATATGCCAAATATCCCAGATGGACCAGTAAGGTAAGCACATCGTCCCGACTCTTTATAGTAGTCATATCATTCTGGAAGGTACCTGCATCAATCTTTACCCACGCACCTCCCAGCATTTGAGTGATAGCCTCTTTAAGCCCATCCTCATTCATATCAATATAAAACTGTAAAGAAGCATATGTTTCCGTCTGTGTCCAGTAGTTTCCAAATTCCTCACATTTCACAGCTTCTATCACCGAATTCGGATTGTATATGGATTTTACTTTACTAAATGAATATCCATCATACCATCTTTTCATCTCCTCGAAGTTCATTCCATATTCCGTACATAATTCCTGGACTTCCCGCTCTGTAAAGCCGACATATTCAGCCAGTTTCTTAGGCATAAGCATGGAATATTCTCTGAAATCAGTCATTGCAGACTGCGTACCGTATTTTTTAATTGGGAGAATACCGGTGATATAGGCAGCATCAAAAATAACATCTGTCCAACTGCTTTTAAACAAACTTCTTAAAAAGACTACATATTCTTTTTGTAGGCTTGTATTTCCCTTCGCTTCCCGAAAAATAGCGTCCCACTCATCAATGATCATGATGAATTTTTCTCCGGTTTCCACTGCAATGTGATACAGCGTTTCTGCCAGATCTCTCCCCTTTTCCACATTGCCAAATGAAGCACTTACATCCATAGCTACTTCGTCATTTATAACCTGAACAACACGATTTATATCTGCCGCACGAGCGGTAAACAATGTAATATCCAGATAGATTACATTATATTTATTCAGATATTTTTCAAAAGAAGTATCCTTAACAACCTCCAAATCTTCGAATAGTGCACGTGAATCGCAACTCTTATCATAGTAAGCACTAAGCATCTTTGCTGCAAATGATTTTCCAAAACGGCGTGGTCTGCTTACACATGTCATCTTATCGCTTGTTCCAAGTGTACTGTTAATAAACGATATCAGCCCTGTCTTATCTACATATATCCCTTTTCTTACAGTTTCAAACCCTGCATTTCCAATGTTCAAATACTTACCCATATTTACTCATACTCCCTTCTGCATAGAGCATATATCTATTCCGCCGTTTTGTAGTTTTATTCTGTCATACTACCATTTCGAGAATCTGTATTTTCCCGTTTCATGAAGCTCTTCCATGGTACTTATATCATATCTGATTTTTAAAAATTTGTACACCTGATTTTTCAAGTACGCCTCGGCGTACTTGCTGCGAGGTGCGCGTCATGCTTTGCATGACACAATACATCTGCGCACCTCTGCAATCCGCCGGAGGCTTTATCTTGGAAGGAGATTGGACTCCCACCAAGACATATTTGTCACAACTCACCACCTATAGAGGTGGGAGTCTTATCTTCTTTCAAGATAA
>JAXFTO010000073.1:0-4041 GCA_034176745.1 Bariatricus sp.
GCAGATGAGAAATACGAATGGAAAGCAATCGTAGAATTCAGAGGATACTTTGACGGACAGGGACATACCATTTCTGATTATAGAATGACTAAGGCGGATTCGGATACCGGATTTTTCCAGAGCCTTGTCACGGCACCGGAAATGAGTGAGGAATCAGAAAAAGCGACGCTGAAGAATTTCACCTTGAAGGGAAATCTTACTACAACGGCAAGTACAGTCAGTGCAGTAGGCGGTGTTGTGGGAACTGCTTCAGGCGGTGTGATCGAGAGAGTAAACTCCTATGTTAATATCGTATCCGGAATGTTGTATGGTGCCGGTGGAATTGTAGGACAGATCAATGCACAGACATCAATACAGGAGTGTACATATTCCGGACGTATTATTCTGAATATGGACTTTTATGGTGCAGGAGGAATTGTTGGTGTCGTATATCAGGATGATTCTTATTCGGGTTGTACGGTCATTAAAAACTGTGCGAACTATGGGGAAATTGACTATTATACGGCTGAAAATATGGGTGGCTCCGGAGGTTCAGGAGGCATTGCCGGTCTGATTAATATAGGCGGAAAAGATATCATTCTATCGGATTGTTATAACTATGGAAAGGTTTCTACACAGAGAATGGACTGCTATGGAACAATCTCGGGAACTACCCATGCGAAGAAAGATGGAATTGAGAACTGCTATTATCTTGATACAATAGGCAGTAAGCCGTTTTGGGGAGACTCTGATATCGTTAATGACAATACACTTGCACTGGCAAAGACGGCAGCAGAGTTTAAGAGTGGTGAGGAGGCATACCTGCTGAACAGGGAAGTGACCGATGGAACACAGGTCTGGTATCAGAATATTGATAATGGAAAAACACCGGATGACTACCCGGTTCTTGACAATACGCATGGTACTGTATACCGTTTGAGTGACGGAACCTATTCAAACTATAATACCGAACCTGAGAAAGAAACATATGAGATCTACACGTTTGAAGATTTCAAGAAGATTCCGGAAATTGTCAAGAAGAATAACCGGGCTGATTTCAAACTGATGAATACCATTTTCGGAAATGGTGAAACATTAACAGAATCGATCGGATCAGCGGAAGCTCCATACAATGGCACGTTCGATGGACAAGGATATTACGTCTATCGGTTTGACATGAAGCCGACAGATGGGGACGCAGCACTTTTTGACACCATCGGTTCTATGGGAACCGTCAAGAACCTTGGTATCTTTTTCCAGACTGTTGAAGGAGAGAAGGCAGCGGGAATTGCCCTTACCAATTATGGATTGATCGATGAATGTATCAGCGGATCAAATCTTTCCGGAACTTTTGTGGATAAATTATCAGGAGAGTCCCGTCCTTTATCAGAAACAACAACCTTTGTGAAAGGGAAGTCCATGGCGGGCGGTGTTGTTGTAGATAATAAGGGCGTGATTCGAAATACCTCAAACTATGCAGAAACGACGGCGTCCGCATCCGACGGAATTGCCGGTGGAGTTGCTGCAATCAATAGCGGAACTATAGAAAACTGTCTGAGTATGGGAATGATGAAGGCAGGTGAAAACGGAATCGCAGGCGGAATTACCGGAACACTGACAGGAAACGGAACCATTCATATAGCATACTGTGCTTCTGCATCTATAGAAGCGAAGACCGTTGGAGCTATCTGCGGGCAGAATGAAGCGGCGGCTTCCCAAAGTGATGAAGGAGCAATATCAGATACTTATTATCTGAATACATTATCCGGAGGGGAAGAACAAGGAACGGCAAAGGAAAAAGATGAGATGAGATCGGACGCTTTCAAGGATGAACTGAATGCCCTGACAGAAGGAAAAGAGGGACTCTGCAGCTGGACAAGGTCAGACTCAAAGAATTCTAGATATCCGAGGCTATTATCCTCTCTGGTCGTGGAAACAGAATTAACCAATGCAGATAAAGGACTTACTGTAAAGGGGCTTATGCACAAAGAAGCGCAGCTTCAGCTGACGGAACTGGATAAGAAAAATGAAGTTTACCAGGATTTCCAGAAGTATGTGAAGGATTCCGACAGACAGATACTCTACTGTGGAGAACCGGCGCTGGTATATGAAGACGGACAGCCGGCTGCCTATGAAGAGATACTGAAGTTGAAACTGGATCTGTCAAAATATCGCGGAAAAGATTATAAAGTTCTGGTTTACCGAAACAATAAAGTGGAAGAACTGGCAATCAATCAACAGATGATCGCCTCCAAAGAGGTAGAAGAACTTGTTCCTTTTGCAGTATTGGCGAAAAAGAGCATTTTATCCGAGGTAGTAAAAACCGGAGATACCAGTAAGCTGCTTCTTTGGTTAGGAATTCTCATTGTCGCAGGTGCTGCATCGGCAGGTATCCTTTACTGGAGAAGAAAGAAAGCAAGTTGATAAAATGAAAAGAAAAACCAAAACCATTATAATCATAATCTTTATTGCGGCTGCCATAGCAGCCGCAGGAATCTTCTGGTTTGTGATGAATCATAAAAAAGAAGAAGCAAAACATACATCTGCTCAGGTTGTTGCGTGGGATGTGGAGATTGAACCGGAAAAACCCGCTGAGGGAAAGCAAATTATGATACCGGGATATACCAGTATGATCATGAAAGCGAATACGAAAGAGCAGACTGTAAGTATCGGCAATCCGGCAGATAATACATGTAATTTTATAATCGTACTGAAGCTTGCTGACGGAACGAAACTCTATGAGTCCCAAGAGTTAAAACCGGGAGAAGGTCTGGAGGAAATATCTCTTGAACAGGAACTGGAGGCAGGAGAGTATCAGGCGGTTATAGAATATAAATGTTACGCAATCGAGGACAACAGTCCATTGAATGGCGGAAGCACAGAGTTTCAATTGTATGTGAAGTAGGAGGAATTCAGATGAAGAAAACAGTAACGAAAAAAATGATGGCAGCAGTATGTACAGCAGCAATGCTGATATCTTGTACTATGGGCACTCTGGCAGCAGATCTTGATCCGTCAGATGAGACTAGGCAAAGGGGAGATACGGAAGTAATTGCAAATGTTACGGAGAATGATAATAAGCCGGATTATCTTATTACCATTCCAGAGATTGTTGACTTTGGGACGCTGCAGCAGCCTACAACAGATGCGGATGCCTATTCTTCTGTAGATATTAACGTAACTTGTGTAAAAGCCGATGGCTTAGCAGCGGGTCAGGGAATTGCTGTTCTGGTAAAAGATGAAACAGCAGCATCAGTAAATGATCCGTTTAAACTGCTTGGAGAAAATCCAGAGTGTTCTCTTACGTATGAGATGTATGATCAGAATACGAACATGCAGGATGGAACATGGTATGAGAATGGATTTCTGTTTGTAACATTCACCGATGCTCCTCAGGATCACACAAATCAGCTGAGATTAAACCGCAACCAGTTATACGGCAAAGATATGAGTGTTTGGGGCGGTGCATATTCCGGAAAGCTGAATTTCTATACAAGAATTGTAAATGTTAATGCACAGTAGAAAAGAACACATCTATACAAAGAGGAGTTTGACACCAAGAGTTATGGTTCTGATTCTTCTTATCTGCATCTGCTTCCTGAGTTTGCCGAAGGCTGCTCTGGCTCGGGAAGAGAAGAATGCGGATTATGCCGGGAGCACAACAGTCAAAGCTTATGTGATAGCAGCTTCGGAAGATGTTCCGGAGAATGATGCAAAAGATGAGGATCAGCCACCGGATGGCAGTGAAACAAAAGTGGAAACAGGAGATGAGAGTCAGGCAGCATTCTGGATCATGATATTGTTGATGTCAGGCACCGAATTCCTGTACGAGGTCAGGAGAAGGTTCGAAGAAAAAGAATAGAGTAATCAGGGAAAGGGGGCAACAAGCCCCCTTTTGTTTATTTCAAAAAGTCCTCCACGATTGAAACAAATGCAGCAGATCCAAGATATAAAACATCTTCGTCTATATTAAATAACGGATTATGGTGTGCGACATCCGTATGTTTTTCTTTATTAGAAGAACTTAAAAAGAAAAATGCCCCCGGAACTTCATTTAAAAAG
>JAXFTO010000074.1:0-3166 GCA_034176745.1 Bariatricus sp.
ATATTATAATCAATCTTTTCTTTTATTCGATTGATTATATCATACCACATCCAGCATCATAGAACAAGTGTTCTTTTATGCTTTTTGCAATTCATCTCGCCACCTAAAGAGGTGGGAGAATTCTTGCTATATCTTGTTAAATTTCCGATTAAAAAGCTCATGAAACATCCGGTATACAGCCATATAGCTGACATTCGGATACACGACCCTGTCGCCGGATTCCAGAAGTGTCCAGAACAGGGCATGCAGAGCTGCAACCCCACTACCAAGCACAATAGCATCATCCGCTTCATGCAGCGCAGCTATTTTTTCCTCCAGCCAATGCTGATTCGGATTTCCATTTCTGGCATACATCAAAAGATCCGTAGAGGAATAATTGACCTGAGACAGGTCATCCGGAAGCTTGAAACTATTGGCCATATGAAGCGGGCGCCGAACTGCCCCCGTCTCTTGATCATAATCAGTCCCGGTATGTACTGCCTGTGTCGTAATATCATAACCTTTATATTTATTCTCTTTCTTTGCCATTTTCATGCCCTCTTCTTTCCTTGATTCTTTTTATGCCATCCGTGTCAGGTCTTTCACTACTTCTCCTGCCAGTATCAGACCTGCTGCAGACGGAACAAATGCCACGCTGCCCGGAATATCTCTGCGTTCTGTACATTTATGCTTTGCCCCGGGCGGACAAATGCAGTGGCTTCTGCAGCTGATAGACATATCTTCCAGTGATCTGGTTGGTTTTTCTTCGGAATATACAACCTTCAGTTTTTTAACACCACGTTTCCTCAGTTCTCTTCTCATTACTTTCGCAAGAGGGCACATCTTTGTTTTGTGAATATCCGCTACCCGGAACGCACTGGCATCCAACTTGTTTCCTGCACCCATACAACTGATCACCGGTATCTGCTTCTTTTTTGCCTGCATGATGATTTCCAACTTTGCAGTAACTGTATCCACTGCATCCACCACATAATCATACTTTTCAAATGGAAACTCATCTGCATTTTCTGGGAGAAAAAAACATTTGTGTACCGTCACATCCACATCAGGATTTATTTCAAGCATACGCTCCTTCATCACATCTGCCTTATATTTTCCCACTGTTTTTCTGGTTGCTATAATCTGTCTGTTCAGATTTGTCAGACAAACCTTATCATCATCTATCAAATCAAAAGCCCCGACGCCGCTTCGTACCAACGCTTCGCATACATAACCACCCACGCCGCCTATTCCAAAGACAGCAACTCTGGAGTTTTTTAACTTTTCCATTGCTTCTTCCCCCAGAAGGAGCTGGGTTCTTGAAAACTGATTCAGCATAATACACCCACTTTCCCATTACGAATAATACCATATTAATTCTATAGGTTTAATATATTACTATTTTCTGCGGCATTTGTCAATAAACACACTGTTATAAACGGAGAGTATTTCTTATCCGTCTGCAAAATCCACTGCTCTTTCCACAGTTTCTCCGCCATTAAAAGAGAGACGTGATTATATTCCCGAAGATAGTGTAGAATCTGCGTCAACAACGATAACGGAAATCTATAGTATCTTTCAAAATATTCAATTTTTTCCCTGAAAAACCATAAAAATTATATTGTTAAATAATTGACATTCTCAAAAAGGAGTGCTATATTACGCATGGAACATAAATACACACGCAAGAGTTTAGGAGGTAGATTATCATGATGGAAAGACTTAGAGCAATGCGTGAGCCACTCAAATATGTACAGGGCAGAGATGCTCTTCTTAAATTTCAGGAAGAAATGGGCTATATGGGTAAGAGATGGTTATTTATTTGTTCAAGAAGCGGATATAAGGCATGCTATGACAAGATTGAGAAGAGTTTCGGAGATTTAGATGATTATAGACGATATGAGGTCTTTGGGGGTATCTCCAGTAAAGGCGAGATTGCCAAGATGGAAAATATCGTAAAAGAGGATAAGATTGATACCGTGGTTGCTGTCGGAGGGGGAAGTGCTGTTGATACTGCAAAAGCAACGGCATACTATACCGGAAAACATATCGTGATCATACCGACGGTTGCTGCGACAGATGCACCATGTACCGGACTTTCAGTCATTTATAATGATGATCACAGTTTTGATAAATATCTATTCTATCCAACGAATCCGGATGCAGTTATGGTTGATACAACTGTAATAGCAAATGCGCCGGTGAAGTTTTTGATTGCAGGAATGGGAGATGCACTTGGTACTTATTTTGAAGGTCGGGCATCTATCCGTACAGAATCTGCAAGTCTGGAAGGAACCGGAATTACCAGAGCGGGACAGGCGCTTGCGAGACTATGTTACGATACACTTCGGACTTATGGAAAACAGGCTGTCGAGGCATGTAAAGTGCATGCTGTAACACCGGCGCTGGAAAATATTGTAGAGGCCAATGTCTATCTTTCTGGCGTGGGTGCAGACAATGTAAACTGTGCAGCTGCACATTCATTTTATAATGGTGTGACATCTCTTGGAATTGCACATGCAGACCACGGTTTTTGTGTAGCATTTGGAACACTGGTTCAGCTTGTGTTAGAAGGAGTGCCTAAAGAAGAATTTGAAGAAGTGCAGAACTTCTGTCTGGAAGTTGGTCTTCCGGTTACACTGGAAGAAATTGGAGTGACAACGGCAGAACAGGTAGAAACTATTGCGGAGAATGCATGCGTTCCTGGTGAGACAATCCATAATCTTGCCGGAGATGTACAGCCGATAGAGCTTCGCGATGCAATTATGCAGGCGGATGCGATGGGAAAAATTGCGCTTGGTAAATAAGAGCAGATACCTTTTCTAGATATCGAACAAATTGTTCTTATTGACATTCAGCAGATTCAATTCTATGATGTTGGGGTCAAAAGCCTTTGACCCCATGATGCTTACGTGAGAACATGATATCACAAGTAAGAAAGACACTTTTCCCTCTTACATATTTTGCCATAATTTCTCTGTCATCCGCTAAATAGATCAGCCGTTCCAGCCTTTTTCTCACATCTAATTTCTGCGGATGCTCCAGACGGCTGTCATCCAGGACAACCGCATCAAATTCATATCCCGGTTCAAAACTTCCTACTCTTCCAAAGAATGCTCCGCCTCCTTTTGTGGCCATATAGAATACTTCATCAATTGTGAGTGGTTTTAAGGAAGAATCCAGCATT
>JAXFTO010000075.1:0-5378 GCA_034176745.1 Bariatricus sp.
ATATTATAATCAATCTTTTCTTTTATTCGATTGATTATATCATACCACATCCAGCATCATAGAACAAGTGTTCTTTTATGCTTTTTGCAATTCATCTCGCCACCTAAAGAGGTGGGAGAATTCTTGCTATATCTTGTTAAAATTACATTCTCCGTCCACGGATTCATTGTATATGGTCCGATTACCAGATACGACGTTTTCTCGGTTTCAGGAAGCTTCAGAATAATATAATTGAAAAGGAACTCATCAAAAACTTTATAGATCGTATTGTCTTCGCAGGAAGAAAAAAATCTGTATGCATATCTTTCATAATCAATCAGCTGAAAAGCAATCTCCCTAATCCCACTTGCGATTTCTCTTACTTTTTCATAAGGATCTTCGATAATTCTGACTTCAATCTGCATACTTTCCATGATATCCGTAAAAAATTTAAGGGTAGAATCGTATTTCATCCCGCTTCCTCCTCCCATTATTTTCCTCATATTCCTATTATTGTATATTTTTTGTTAAATATCAATATAATATAAAAATATTACAAATTTGGCAAAAATATTTCTCACTGAAAATCTGTATATCTATTAGGATATGCATAACAAATATATTTATAAACAAAGGAGAGAAAACTTATGAGCAACGAAAAACTGATTCGTCCCTTTGGATGGAGGGACAAGGTCGGATACCTGATCGGTAACCTTGGAAATGACTTCACATTTACCTTCGCCAGCGTATTTTTGATGGTATTCTACACAAAAGTACTTGGTATCAGTTCTACTTTGGTAGGAACCCTGTTCGTGGTCGCAAGAGTTGTGGATGCATTTACCGATGTAACGATGGGACGTATTGCGGACAAAGCAAAACCGGCCAAGGACGGAAAGTTCAAACCTTGGCTCCGTCGTATGTGCGGACCTGTGGCACTTGCCAGCTTCCTGATGTATCAGTCTTCTATGGCAAATGCGCCGATGGCGCTGCGAATCGTCTATATGTTTGCCACCTATCTTCTCTGGGGCAGCATTTTCTACACAGCCATCAATATTCCTTACGGCTCTATGGCTTCCCTTATCAGTCCGGAAGCAGATGACCGTGCAGCACTTTCCACATTTCGAAGCCTCGGTTCTGTTGTTGCCAACATCGCTGTAGGTATCGGTGCTCCGGCAATTTTGTATGCATCTGACGCAGCCGGAAACCAGATTGTAAAGGGGGAACTCTTCCCGATCGTTGCACTGGTATTTTCCGTTCTTTCAATTGCCAGCTACCTCATCTGTTACTTTATGACAACAGAACGTGTGAAAGCTACGCCTGCAGAAAACACCAAACATGTAAGTCTTGTCGAGACAGCGAAGACTCTGGTTACAAACCGTGCACTGATCGGAATCGTAATCGCTTCCATCTGCATTCTTGCAGCGCAGATTCTGAACCAGTCCATCAACCAGTATCTGTTCATCGATTATTTCAAAGACAAGAGCGGCGTTATGGTCATGAACGCTGTGAGCATGCTTCCGGGTATTCTTCTTGCACCGGTTGCCGTTCCGCTCAGCCGTAAATTCGGTAAAAAAGAAGTAGGAATCTTCGGAAGTGTCAGCGGTGCTGTTGCCTGCTTCCTTCTGTTCATTATGAAAACCAAGTCTATGTGGACCTACATTATCATCAACGTAATCGGATTCCTTGGATTTGGCGTATTTAACCTGATCATGTGGGCATTTATCACAGACATCATCGATGACCAGGAAATCCGCACCGGAAGCCGTGAAGACGGAACCGTTTATGCTGTATATTCATTCGCCCGCAAGCTTGGACAGGCTGTTGCCGGCGGACTTGGCGGATGGGCACTTGGCTGGATCGGATTTGATTCTGCTGCTGTTGTTCAGACCGAAGCTGTTGTACAGGGAATTTACAATACTGCAACTTTAATCCCTGCTGTATTATACTTACTTGTAGCACTTAGTCTGATTTTCATTTATCCACTGAGCAAGAAAAAAGTACTAGAAAACATTGAGATTCTGAAAGCGAAAAACGCTGCTAATTAGGAGGAATACCGAATGCGACAAATTGTAAATCTTAATACCAAATGGGCATTTTCTAAAGAAGCCACCTGTGTTCCGGAAACCATGCCTGAGCGCTGGTACTGGGTAAACATCCCGCACACCTGGAACGCCATCGACGGGCAGGATGGGGGAAATGACCTCTACCGCGGAACTGCATTTTACGCAAGAGAACTGGAAAAATCCGAACTTCCGGAAGCAGATCAGTATTATCTGGAGCTTTGCGGAGCCAACTCTTCCGCTTCTGTGTATGTAAACAACAAGAAAATGGGAAGCCACGACGGCGGCTATTCTACCTGGAGAGTCAATATCACCGATGCTCTGGAAGCAAAGAACCTGATTGTAATCGAAGTAGATAACAGCGTAAATGATACTGTTTATCCGCAGCATGCAGATTTCACCTTCTATGGTGGTCTGTACCGGAATGTAAATATCCTTGCCGTAAGTGATTCCCACTTTGATCTGGACTATTTCGGCGGCCCGGGAATCCAGGTAACGCCTGAAATCTCCGGAACTTCTGCAAATGTTACCGTAGAAGTATTTGTCACAAATAAAAAAGAATATCAGCAGATTCTCTACACCTTAAAAGATGCTTCCGGCTCTGTCGTTGCCGAAGCTAAGAGCACGGATACCAAAGCAGTATTTACACTGGAAAATGTTCATTTATGGCACGGAAAGAAGGATCCTTACCTCTATACCGCCGAAGCTGTTCTTCTGGAAAATAAAATTACACTCGACAATGTATCCACACATTTCGGATGCAGAACCTTTAAGATTGACCCGGAAAACGGATTTATTTTAAATGGAGAAGAATATCCTCTGCGCGGTGTATCCCGTCATCAGGACAGATGGGGTATCGGAAATGCACTTCTTCCGGAACACCACGTAGAAGATATGGAGCTAATCTGCGAACTTGGAGCCACAACAATCCGCCTTGCTCATTATCAGCATGACCAGTATTTCTATGATCTTTGTGATGAGAGAGGTATGGTTGTATGGGCAGAAATTCCGTACATTTCCACTCATCTTCCAAAAGGACGTGAAAATACGATTTCCCAGATGAAAGAGCTCGTCGTACAGAACTACAATCATCCTTCCATCGTTGTCTGGGGACTTTCTAACGAAATCACCATGGGCGGCGAGTCCGATGAGGATCTTCTGGAAAACCACCGTATCCTGAATGACATTGTTCATGAAATGGATAAGACGCGCCTTACGACCATTGCCTGTCTTTCCAGCTGCAGCATGGATGACCCATATATCCAGATTCCGGATGTAGTGTCTTACAACCACTATTTCGGATGGTACGGTGGAAATACTTCCATGAACGGACCATGGTTCGACAAGTTCCACGAAAAACATCCGAACATTCCGATCGGATGCAGCGAATATGGATGTGAGGCACTGAACTGGCATAATTCCAATCCGGATCAGGGCGATTACACAGAGGAATATCAGGCATATTACCACGAAGAACTGATCAAACAGCTATACACACGGAAATATTTGTGGGCAACCCATGTATGGAATATGTTTGACTTCGGAGCTGACTCCCGAAATGAAGGCGGCGAAAACGGCCAGAATCATAAAGGACTTGTCACCTTTGACCGCAAATATAAGAAAGATTCTTTCTATGCTTACAAAGCATGGCTCTCCGATGACCCGTTCGTCCATATCTGCGGCAAAAGATATGTGGACCGTGTTGAAGATGTGACGAAAGTAACTGTTTACTCAAATCAGCCGGAAGTCGAGCTGTTTGCAAACGGAGTAAGCCTTGGAAAACAGTCTTCACCGGAACACTTCTTCTACTTTGAAGTACCAAACAGTGGAGAAACTACCCTGATTGCCGTTGCAGGAGAATGCAAAGACGAAAGCTTCCTCCGCAAGGTCGAAGTGTTTAACGAAGACTATCGTTTAAAAGAAAAGGGTGCAATCCTGAACTGGTTTGACATCACCGCGCCGGAAGGATATTTCTCACTGAATGATAAGTTGGAGGATATTCTGAAAACCGAAGACGGAAAAGTACTCATTGCTGCTATGATGGAACAGATGGCAGGCGGACAGCAGGCCGCTTCCATGATTAATGAAGCCACCATGCAGATGCTTGGAAGCTTTACCCTTCTTCGCATGATCAGCATGGCAGGAATGACCGGCCTGACTGTAACAAAAGAACAACTTCTGGCTTTAAATGAACAGTTGAATCAGATTAAGAAATAAGTACTCTTCTAAAAGAGGCAAAGCAATCTGCCAATATGGCACGCTTTGCCTCTTTATCAATTTACTTCATTTACAAAAACATATTCAACCTTACCGGAACTCTCTTTTTCCGTTCCCATGTTTTCACCATCTGTTCCTTAAGAAACTCGATAAATACTGAAATCTGACCCGTTTTATCATACACAGCCAAAGCCATGTAATATGCTCTCTTATCCTCACTATACAAAATCAATGGCGGATAATCATGGGTCATAAGATAGTAATTCATCAAAGTTCTTCCTACCCGTCCATTTCCATCAGCAAATGGATGAATCTCTTCGAAGCGAAGATGCAAATTTGCCGCAATCGTCATTACATCTTTACCTTCTGCTTCTTCTATCTCATCAAGTAATTCTCGTAATTCATCTTCCACTTCATCTGGAGGCGTTCCAATTCCATCTCCCGTCACATAATCATATGCCTTGAATTTCCCCGGGCGCTCTCCTTTCTTATATCTGATTTCATCGTAACACCCTTTCATAAGTTGATAGTGTAATTCCTGAATAAACTCTATTGTGATGTTTTCTTTTCTATAATCTGATCTATCAAACCTTCAAAACAGTCTTTCTGATTCTTAATTTCAAACAAGGTACGTAGGTCTCCTGTATAATTTACCACGCATCCGTTTTCAAAAATTTCTCTTGTATCATGAAGTGTAATCGTGTCATTCTCAATCTTTCCAGAGTGGTAGGCAAAGAGAATCTTATAATTATCCAACAAAGTAAGAATATCTTCTCTTGTTTCTTTCTTTTCTTCTTTCCACCACTTCAGAATTTCTTCGTATTTCATGCTCTTCAACCCCACTTAAAATGATATAAGACTATTATACCCTTTCAATCTATATAGGCACAATCAGTTTATAAACTTTTATAGAGAAAAATCCCCCACAGTGTTATTCACTGTGAGGGATGAAGTTCATATTAATTATGCGTTATGTTTTCTCTTCTTGTCATAGATAACAACGCCTGTACCAACTACTCCTGCAAGAGCAATTGTTGTAACCCAAAGGATTACGCTGCTTTCATCACCGGTCTTCGGTGCTTTCTTTGTGTTATCTACAGTAGTCTTGTTGGTATTTGTAGC
>JAXFTO010000076.1:0-3885 GCA_034176745.1 Bariatricus sp.
GTACTTTGCGTATAGTGCAAAATTCACAAAGTCTTTGCGCAAAGTTTGTGCAGTTTTGACTATTTACACTTTGCGCAAAGTGGTGTTATGATAAAGGCACAACAAAGAAACCCTTAAACCGGCAAACAATTTCAGATACACAAAGAAAGGAAAGGTAAATGATATGAGAAACGAAGAAATGATGACAATTAATATTTCAAGATTAAAGGTGCTTGATGTAGAACTTGCAATACAAGAAATCATTTTTGATTTTGAAAATGATATAAGGAGTAAAAATACAAGCGAAGAGAGAAAGAAAATTGCTCAATCATCAATAGACCATAGATGGAAACCTTTACTTGAAGAGATTAAAAAGCAATTTGAAGAACAGGACAAATAAATGTCAACCGACCGGGAGCGGTTAATCTCCCGGAGAAAGGAATCATATGACACCAGAACAGGAAAAAGAACTTCAAGAACTGTTTACAAAATACGGTCATCCATCAACGGAGAGTGACGAAAGAATATTTATCTACTTGACGCATCCAGAAGCTATTAACAGGCTCACAGACGTTGTTAAATATGATTGCAAGGCAGTTGACTATATATCACAATTAGAATGCAAAATAGAGCAATTAAAAGCTTATAGGCTGGCACTTTCTGAACGGTATAATTATCTTGCATCAGCACCACAGCAACCAGTTGTAAGGCTTAAGCGCGTAAGGAGCTATTCCGGGAAAGTCTTTTATCACCTGAACACATACACCAAAAACCTTTTGGACGGAAACGAGGTAGAAACCTCTTCCACTCACTACGCAGGAACGGAACGAAGCAAGGCAATAAAAGACTACAAATCATACGTCAAATCACATCCGGGAATTATAGCAGAGATGCAGATAGAAAAGCCAAAATGGGAACGGTAATCTGGTAATTTTAATCAATCTATTATATAATACTATAAGGAGGTATAAATACTATGAAAATCAACGGAATCGGTAATGTAAAGAAAGAGGACATGATTAAAATTTTAGGTGAATCAGGAAAGGAAGCACTGAAAGACGGTAGCTTATCAATGGATGAATTATCCGCCATGTATAAACTCGAAATGGTAAAGGAAAAATCCGTTATCGGTGATTGTCCGGATACATTCCGCCGGAATTATGACCGCATACCTGATGCAATCAAGGAAAAGCTGTCACCGGAAGAAATTGCAAGTCTGGTTGATGAATTTTATAGATGCTACAACGAAAAAAAGGACTGATTTTTTCAGTCCTTTTTCCTCAGCACATAGCTAATATTTCAATCCGTGGCGCCTTATTTGGGAGACGCACCAACTATAAGACCCATAATCTTATAATCGACATAATAATAGTATCACGATAAATAGATATTGTCAATATTATATGTCTATGCTCTTGATTGCGGCTGTGATTGCCTTAGAAATTGACTTGACGTCCTTTTTGTTTATCTTTGCAATTTCGCGCTCGCTCATGCCATTTACAAAACGCATTTCCAGTAGCTCTCTGTGGCGCATTTTACCTCATTTTGTGTGTATGGCGGCAAGTACTTCTTCCCGAACATCTTTTGCGCTGTTAATCTCAATCTGAATACTTGTTATGATATCAGCAACGTTTATAGCTCCTCTCTCAACCTTGCTACTGTTGTCACAGGCAGAAATACCGGAGTTATTTATAGCACTGTTGACCTTTTCAGCTATGCCTTGCCATTTCTCAATTTCGTGTGTCAGTCCGATTATTCGATTCTGTGCGTTCTGGTACCGCATCATATATTCCCTTTTTGCTTTTACATCCATCACTTTAAAACCCTCCCTAACTCATTAGTGAATCCTCACACGACTAAAGTCGCGTGCTTCCTATAGGTGTCTTACGACACCTGCCCGCTTTAGGCGGGCGGACTGCATTTCTACCATACAGCCAAAACTCAGTTACCCATGTCTATGCAGACATAAGCACCGCATTTAAGCTAATTAACGTAGAGAATGTACAGGTGCTTCTCTTAGTACACTGAGGAACTTTTGCCTCAATGCCTAACCGTAAACTTTCGCCCACGGATTTTAAGATTTCCCGGATGAAGTATCTGGCGCCAATATTATACGATGCCGATAAATCACAGTTATAGGTTTTACCATTCTGGAATTTGCAAAGCTCATGGGTATGAAATCCACCTTCTTTGCCACGAAGTATCGTTCCACTTCCATCATAAGCATATTTACTGGTTCCCCATGCACAGATATGGCTGATCCTCATTCCAAGTCTGTGTGCCTTGTTCGTTACAATGGACTGTACTTCCTGACTGCGCCACAGTTTCAGCTTCTGCTTTTTGGAGCCGCGGACCTTGCCGTTTTTATCCAGATGCTCAAAAACAATGACATCGGCATTATAGAGAACCGCTATATCCATGATATCCTTCGCGGTTTTGGCAGCGATATCATGGTTGATACCTCTTGCCTTTGCCCAGAGTCTTGGTGTTTTGCGGTTGCCATGCTGTTGTGCTTTCTTGATACGGTTTATGCTGTGAGTAAGATGGTCTGTTTCTTTGGAAAGTTTACAGAAATGTCTTCCAAGAATAGTGCCATCACTACGCATTACACTCACCGTAGCGGCTGTGTTGATCCCTAAATCTACGGCAACAATGGTTTGGTCATGAACAAGGGAATCGCCAAGTTTTACATTTTCCTCGAACGGAAAATCCAAAAACCACTCCTTGCCACGTTTTTGAAGCGTTGGAGCGCATTGCTTACGATCATTACAACGTCTTGTGATGTAATCCATGTCAGACTTACGAAGGTCTACAGTAATCCAGTCCCATGTGTTGCGGACATAGACTTTAAGCTGCGCCGTATATGTGCCGGTCTGGTTATACATGCCTGTGCGGTACATGGAGGGAAATACATAACCCGCTTTTGGAACGGAGGGTTTTTTACCGTTGGAATTAGATTTCCAGTTGGCAAGGTTGCTTCGATAAGAAGAGACTTTTCCAATCGCCTCACTGATTGCACCTCTACGGAGATAACTTGGCATCTTATAGAATCTATGATCGAAATCATATTTTGGTCTTGGATTATCTTTCGTAACATGAATTAGTGTTTCAACATATCTTTGTTTACCAAGAGAACCATCTATTTTTGAAATATGCTCCCAGTTTTCATTGCAGATAGCAATAAGGTAGTCTACAGCACTTCGATATATAGCAACCGTCTGTTTGAAGATATGATTATAATGTTTGATTTTCACTTTATAAGTCGTATATATCTGCATGCCGCACCTCCTTCCCATTATTGTTTTTTCTGATTGTTAATATACTTCTCTACCTGTTCAAGCGTTCTGTCGCTTACAGTAGCCACAAAGTAAGATGGATTCCATAAATGTCCACCCCAAAGCTTCTGTTTGATTTCAGGATGCTTTAAGAATAACCATCTGGCTGTATTCCCTTTTAAAACTTTGATTGCATCCGACAGACGAAGCTGTGGTTTGCAATCTACAAGTAAATGTATATGGTCTGGCATGATCTCCATTGCAAGAACTGTCATATCTAAAGATTTAAGCGTTTCAAGGAGATAGTTTTTAACATCCTCCTCTATTTCGCCTATGAATATTGGCTTTCTATATTTTGTGACCCATACGATATGATACTGCAACGAGTACACATAGCCCCTACCATGCGTTACATCTTTTGGCATTGTAAAATATGTTGTTTTATCCATATGTATATTATACCATATGTTTTACATTTTTACAAGAAAAGCCACCTAACTCACGACTAAAGTCACGAGTGTGCGGTGGCGACTTATCAATCAGGTAGTACTGCACTGTCATGTCTGCCGGATGCAGATTACTGTATAACCGGAATAAATTGGAACATCTTTGTCTTATCCGTAATATGCTT
>JAXFTO010000077.1:0-8742 GCA_034176745.1 Bariatricus sp.
ATTATACGTATTTTTTCAAAGTCGCACGCACTGCACCGACTCCTGCTGTCAGTTCCTTAAGATATCCGACAACCATATCTGCAAGACCTGCTTCGTAGAGATCCACTCCAAAGATCTGTTTCATCTTCAGTACCGGTGCAATCGCTGCTTCTACATCCTGATTTTCTTTCAGTTCCAGTCCCGCAACATATGGGCAAACAGTATCAAGAAGCGGATCAGGGCTGAGTTCGAATTTATTGCCTTCATCATCAACTCCCATCAGGTAACGCAGCCATCCTGCAAATACCAGCGGAATCAGCTTCAGAGATTTTACATCCAGTTCATCTGATGCCTGATAAGCTTTGATTGTCTCTCCGAAACGGATTGCAAGTTTCTGAGAAGTATCGGTTGCGATTCTCTGCGGGGTATCCGGCATAAACGGATTCGGGATACGCACATTCAGTACAGTATCAATGAATTCTTTTGGATCCAGCACACCCGGATTTACAACAACCGGAAGGCCTTCCACATATCCAACAGTTTCTACCAGTTTCTTCAGTTCTGCGTCTTTCATTTCATCGGAAATCTTCTGATATCCAAGTACGCATCCGTAAACAGCAAGTGCTGTGTGAAGCGGATTTAAGCAGGTGCAGACTTTCATCTTTTCTACTTTATCTACAGTTTCTCTTTCTGTAAACATCAAACCGCCTTTTTCCAGTTCCGGTCTTCCGTTCGGGAACGCATCTTCGATTACCAGGTATTCACATTCTTCCGCATTTACAAAAGGAGCCACATAGGTGTTTTTGGAAGTGATAACCGGTTCCAACTCGTCTACACCGTCATTTTTCAGGATCTGCTCTACAGAAGCATCCGGTCTTGGTGTAATCTTATCGATCATAGACCATGGGAAGGTCACTTTATCTTTTGAATTCACATAAGCAAGGAATCCTTCTTCAACAAGTCCGTTTTTGGTCCATGCTTCTGCGAATGCATTTACAGCGGCGTAAAGCTTATCACCATTGTGCGAGCAGTTGTCCATGCTGACCATAGCTACCGGCTTTGCCCCTGCCAGATAACGGGTGTACAACAAAGAAACAACTTTTCCGATATAGCTAGCCGGTTTTTCCGGTCCTTTTGCGAAATCTTCTACAACCGCCGGAAGCATTTCCCCTTTTCCATTTACAAGGCTGTAGCCTTTTTCTGTAATTGTGAAGGATACCATCTGAAGAGAATCTTTGCTGAAAATTTCTTTCAGGCGATCGTACTCTGTCGCATTTTCGGAATCAAGAACGCAGGATTCTACAACACTTCCTACCACTGTTTTTTCTACATTTCCATCCGCTTTCAATGTAACGAGAATGCTGTAATCGTCATGAGGACGATTCATTTTTTCAACGATTTCGTAGTCAAAACCTTCTGCCACGATAAGTCCGCGGTCAAGCACACCTTCATTTAACAGATTCTGAACCACATTTGCCTGGAACGCACGGAAAATGTTTCCTGCTCCAAAATGGATCCAGAATGGATTTTCCTTTGTTGCTTTCGCTACTTTTTCACGATCAAATTTCGGAAGGGCATATCCTTTTTCTTCCCATTCGTTTCTATTTGCAAGTCCGTTTGTACTTAATTTCATTATTTTCTTGCCCCTTTCTCGATTGCTTCCCATAAACCATTCAAATATGTTGCTCCAAGTGCACGGTCATAGAGTCCGTATCCCGGCATAGCTACTTCATCCCAAATCATACGTCCATGATCCGGACGGATCGGTCCGTCAAATCCGATGTCGTACAGAGCCTTCATGATCTCGTACATGTCAAATGTTCCGTCACTTGAAAGATGAGCTGCTTCTTCAAAGTTGGTCTGTGTGATGAATTTCAGATTGCGGACATGTGCAAAATGAATTCTTCCCTTCAGAGAACGGATCATATCCGGAAGATCATTTTCCAGATTGGTTCCGTAAGAACCTGAGCAGAAGGTTACACCGTTGTGCGGGTTATCTACCATTTCCATCATGCGAAGAATGTTCTTCTTGTTAATGATAATTCTTGGAAGTCCAAATACACTCCAGGCTGGATCGTCCGGATGAATTGCCATGTTGATGTCGTATTTGTCACATACCGGCATGATTTTCTCAAGGAAATATTTCAGGTTTTCAAATAATTTTTCATCATCTACATCTTTATAAAGTTCAAACAGTTCTTTTACATGTTCCATTCTTTCCGGTTCCCATCCCGGCATTACGGTTCCGTTCATATCACCTGCGATAGATTCAAACATCTTCTCCGGATCCAGTGCATCTACTGCTTCCTGTGTATAAGCAAGAACGGTTGAACCATCCGGACGTACTCTTGCAAGCTCTGTTCTTGTCCAATCAAATACCGGCATGAAGTTGTAGCATACAAGATGGAGATCTTCTTTACCAAGATTTTCAAGAGTTTCGATATAATTCGCAATGTACTGATCTCTTTCCGGTGCTCCGGTCTTGATTGCATCATGAATATTTACACTTTCGATACCTGCTATGTGAAGTCCTGCTGCTTCTACTTCTTCTTTCATAGCACGGATTCTTTCACGGCTCCACACTTCCCCCGGTGCTGTATCGTAAAGAGTGGTGATTACGCCTGTAACGCCTGGAATCTGGCGAATCTGCTTCAGCGTAACTGTGTCAAATTTGCTTCCGTACCATCTGAGTGTAATTTCCATAATTTTCATACCTTCCTTTTTTGAATTCGATGTTTCATTTGATGATTTTATTATATCCTATTCCCTGTAAAATACCATTGAGCGGATTGTTTGATACATTGCAAAACTTGCGGTATGGTGATAAACTGGATTTAACATACTAATTTACCAAGGAGGATGCCATGAAAAAAAATCTCCAGACCGCTTTCAGTACAAGGCAGTACATGATATCGCAGGATTTTGAAATCTATTATTATAATGACCTGAATCTTGAAAAAGTCCCCCTTCACTCACATGATTATTATGAATTCTATTTTTTCCTGGAAGGAGATATCAGTATGCAAATCGGTCAGGAAACATTTCCTATTAAATACGGAGATGTTATGCTGATTCCGCCCCACCTTCCACACCGACCGATCATCCAAAGCCACAAAGTTCCCTATCGGCGGTTTGTGTTCTGGATCAGCCAGGAATACTGCAGCCATCTGTTGCAGCTTTCACCAGACTATATCTATCTGATGCAATATGTTGAAACTTCCAAAACTTATCTTTTCCACAACGACCGGATTACATTCAACAACATTCAGTCGCTGATTCTCAGGTTGATCGAAGAAATGCACTCCGAACGGTTCGGCCGTGCTGCGCAGATTACTTTGTGCGTCAACGACCTGGTGCTTTTTCTCAACCGTCTGATCTATGCGAGAAATGTTCCGAGCTCACCGGGTGAAGAGAAGGATCTTTACCGGCAGCTCACAGCCTACATCGAAGAGCATCTGGATGAGAATCTGCCTCTTGAAAAGCTGGCTGATGAGTTTTATGTAAGTAAATACCATATCGCACATGTTTTCAAAGACAGGATCGGCATATCGATCCACCAGTATATCACCAAAAAAAGGCTTGCCCTCTGTAAGGAAGCCATCCTGGGAAACGCAAATATTTCCGAAGTTTATCAGATGTATGGATTTGGAGATTATTCCAGCTTCTATCGCGCTTTTAAGAAAGAATACGGGATTTCACCAAAAGATTACCGGGAAGCACAGCTTATAAAATATGATTAATCCATTGTAGACGCAAGAAGAATATGCTATAGTTTTCTTTTGCAGTTTCACGAATTGCCATATAATAGAAAAGAAAGGAAAGGAGAAATTCATATGAATCCTATGAATCTATTTCAGATAAAAAAACTCTGGGACGAATTTACAGGCCGCCATCCAAAGTTTCCGAACTTCTTGAAAGCCGTTTCGCAGAATGCCATTCAGGAAGGCACGATTCTTGAAATTCAGGTCACCTGCCCGGACGGAAGAAATTTTGCTTCGAATTTGAAGGTGACTGCCGAGGATCTGGAACTTCTGCAGACATTGAAACAAATGCAGTAGTGCATGGAGGACGCAGCATCCGTCCAGACCTCTCTCCAATAAAAAACGCCCAGACCACACGGTCTGAGCGTTTTTTATATAACAAGAATTCCTACTGGAAGTCAATTACATCGATCCATCTTGAAAGGAATGCTTTCTCTTCTTCAATTCCCTTCGTAAGCTGTACTGCTGCCGCAATTGGAAGCCATTTCTGTACATACTGTTTTGCTGTATCGCTCTTCTTGCAGAATATATCAAGATACATATCTGCAAGTTTCTGATTCTTAAGTGCGAACTGCAGATAAGTGATTGCTGCATCACCACTTGCATTTCCCTGCGTAGCATGTGACCAGTCTACGATGGTCATGGTTCCGTCTTCTGCTACGATTACGTTGCTCGGGTTGAAATCACCGTGGCAGAGCTTGGTATGCTTCGGCATAGAATCCAGTCTGGTCTGAAGCTCATAACGTGTCGTTGCATCTACAGTTTCTTTCAATGTTTCAATCTTACGTGCAAATTTATCCTTCTGAAGAGTCAGACGAGGAGCTTTCTTTGCATGCATGGTGAGCTGAAGATCAACGAACTGTTCCATATATTTTTCCATATTGACCGGATCGTTTTCCATGATTTCTTCCATGGTCTTTCCTTCAACATATTCGATCTTAAGAGCCCATTCTCCGTCAATCTGAGTTACTTCCAGCACTTTCGGGATGTTAAGACCGCTCTCTTCAACACGTGCCTGGCACAGTGCTTCGTTAAATACGTTTGCTTTTCCGTGCTCCGGAGCAAACACTTTAACAATCTGATTTCCTTCTTTATATACAACCTTATACGGACGGGTTACAACTACATCTTTATTCTTTGCATTCATGGTAGACATCCTTTCTTTTATACTGATTTATACAACTAAAACAAGTTTCTGTACCGGCTTATTTGGTTTCTGTACCATAGTAAGCTTTCAGATAGATTTCTTTCAGCTCAGCCATCAGCGGGTATCTCGGGTTTGCACCTGTACACTGGTCATTAAATGCCTGTTCCACCATGTCATCCAGAGTATCCAGGAAGTATTTCTCATCTACGCCATAATCTTTGATCGTAGGTTTGATTTCAATTGTTCTCATCAAGTCTTCCAGTTTTGCAATCAATTTCTCGAATACTTCCTGATCGTTCTTGCCTGTCAGACCAACGAAACGTCCGATTTCAGCATAACGAGCCAGTGTATGCGGATACTGATACTGAGAGAATGTTCCCATCTTTGTCGGTACCTCAGCACTATTATAACGCATTACGTCTGTAAGTACCAGCGCATTTGCAATACCATGCGGCAGGTGATGGAATGCACCTAATTTGTGAGCAAGTGAGTGGTTTACACCAAGGAATGCGTTTGCAAATGCCATACCAGCCATGCAAGACGCGTTTGCCATATGATCTCTTGCTTCTACATCATTGCCATCTTTGTATGCACGCGGCAGATAATCAAATACAAGTTTGATTGCCTTAAGTGCAAGGCTGTCTGTGTAATCAGAAGCCATGATTGAAACATATGCTTCGATTGCATGTGTCATTACGTCGATACCGGAAGCACATGTAAGTCCCTTCGGAGCGCTCATCATGTTGTCAGTATCTACGATAGCCATATTCGGCATCAGTTCGTAATCGGCAAGCGGCCATTTGATTCCTGTTTCTTTATCTGTGATGATTGCAAATGGTGTTACTTCTGAACCTGTACCTGAAGATGTCGGGATTGCTACAAAATAAGCTTTTTTACCCATCTTCGGGAATGTGTAAATTCTCTTACGGATATCCATGAAGTCCATAGCCATATCATCGAAGTCTGCATCCGGATTTTCGTAGAGTACCCACATAACTTTTCCGGCATCCATTGCGGAACCACCACCAAGCGCGATAATGCAGTCCGGTTCAAATGCGCGCATTGCAGCTGCTCCTGCTTTTGCGGATGCAAGCGACGGATCCGGTTCTACATCTGAGAAGCATGTATGAACGATTCCCATCTGATCTAATTTATCTTCGATTGCTTTTGTATATCCATTCTTGTAAAGGAAAGAGTCGGTTACGATGAAGCAGCGTTTCTTGCCCATAACGGTTCCGAGTTCATCGAGTGCAACCGGCATGCAGCCTTTCTTGAAGTAAACTTTTTCAGGTGTTCTCATCCAGAGCATGTTTTCTCTCCTTTCAGCAACGGTCTTGATATTGATTAAGTGTTTCACACCAACGTTTTCAGAAACTGAATTTCCTCCCCATGAACCACATCCAAGGGTAAGAGACGGAGCCAGCTTGAAGTTGTAAAGATCACCAATACCACCCTGTGAAGACGGTGTATTTACAAGAATACGACATGTCTTCATTGCTGCTGCATGTTTTGCCATTTTTTCTTTTTCATTTGTATTAATGTACAGAGAAGATGTATGTCCATATCCGCCGTCTGCAACGAGCTGTTCTGCTTTTGCAAGTGCTTCGTCAAATGTTTTTGCTTTGTACATAGCAAGTACCGGAGACAGTTTTTCATGAGCAAATTCTTCGCTGATATCTACAGAATCTACTTCACCAATCAGGATCTTGGTTTCTTCCGGAACAGTTACGCCTGCCATTGCTGCGATTGTAGCTGCTTTCTGTCCAACGATCTTCGCATTCAGAGCACCGTTGATGATGATCGTTTTTCTTACTTTTTCTACTTCATCACCTTTCAGGAAGTAGCATCCTCTGTATTCGAATTCATCTCTTACTTTCTTGTAAACGCTATCCAGAACAGTTACAGACTGCTCAGAAGCACAGATCATACCATTGTCAAATGTTTTTGAATGAATGATAGAGTTTACTGCAAGGCGGATATCTGCTGTCTCATCAATGATAACCGGTGTATTTCCGGCTCCAACACCAAGTGCCGGTTTTCCTGAAGAGTAAGCTGCCTTAACCATTCCAGGACCACCTGTCGCAAGGATGATGTCTGCGTCACGCATTACCATGTTTGTAAGTTCAAGACTTGGTGCATCAATCCATCCGATGATTCCTTCCGGTGCACCGGCTTTTACTGCTGCTTCCAGAACGATTTTAGCTGCTTCGATTGTAGAAGCTTTTGCACGTGGATGCGGGCTGATGATGATTGCATTTCTTGTTTTTAAAGAGATAAGGGTCTTAAAGATAGCTGTTGATGTCGGGTTTGTTGTAGGAATAACGGCTGCAACAAGTCCGATCGGTTCTGCGATTTTCTTAATTCCATATACAGGATCTTCTTCGATAACTCCGCAGGTCTTTGTATTCTTATAAGCGTTGTAAATATATTCTGCTGCGTAGTGGTTCTTGATTACTTTGTCTTCTACAATACCCATTCCTGTCTCTGCAACTGCCATCTTAGCAAGTGGGATACGGGCTTTGTCTGCTGCTGTAGCTGCAGCTTTGAAAATCTTGTCTACCTGCTCCTGTGTATAAGTAGCAAAGACTTTCTGTGCTTCCTTCATCGCTTTCATCTTAGCTTCAAGCGCTTCCGGGGTATCGATAATGGTTGGGATAGTGGTTTCTTTAGTTGCCATTTTGAATCCTCCTGTAATGAATAATTGAATGATAAATTGTTTTTTGCACTCGTTAATTAATTAACAATATCGATAGTCTTATTATATTCGACCCGCCTTCATTTGTCAACAACTTTTCGTCAAAAAAATAACAATTTTGATATTAATTTAACAACTTCTTTACATTACCGTTTTTTATTCCATCCAGCCCATGCACTACGAATACGATTTCAAGAAGGAAAACCACTCCGCTTAACCTTCCTGCATCTCCTAACGTCATCAGCAAATATCCCCACATATTAAAAATCATATGAAGGAAAATACCAACTGTCAGCGCATTATATTTTCTTGCCACATATCCAATCAATATTCCAATCATTCCGGCACAAATTCCCTGAGCAAGATTCAGATGGTAAATTCCAAAAAGCACTGCCTGCAGGATATTGGCAATCCAGAATGTACACCCCGCTTTTTCAAAATAGTGAAGAATGATCCCCCTGAAAATCAATTCCTCAACAACAGGTGCCAGAAGTATCGTATAAACAATGATCGGAAGCGACATTGTTCCCATTCCGGAAGTTCCAATCAATTCTTCATATGTTTCCATCGTCTTTGGAAGCAATATCTGTATCGCGATCATCATCAGTGTACTGATTCCCTGTGCCCCTATTCCGATTTCTATAAGCGAAATAGTATCTTTTCCGAGTCTTCCAAATGTCTGAAACGGACAAATCTTCCGTCCAGTTTCGAATCGATACCAGCTTCCTACAATCACAATCAAAACCAATGTAATCGGTACCGCATTGACCTCCAATGAGGGGGCCTTTCCTGATATCATATAAACTGCTGTACTCATCAGCGACTGCAGCATCAGTACTGCCGGAAGCACTAACAGTCCCAAAATAAATGCTGATATTCTCCTTTTCCATGATTTATTCTTTTTACTGTTCACAGACCAAATCTCCTTTCGCACTTCTTCGGTATTCCATCATATAACGGTTCATATTATCCGTTATTTTATCACCTTTTTTCCACCCACACAACGCCGATTTCTATACAATCTTATCCACTGATTCTTATGGATAACTCATGTACGCTCTTGGCACGTAGCCGGCAGTAAATGCCGGCTACTGTGTAAACAGTAACTCTTAGGGATTCAACTCGCAGGAACATTGACTGTACCACAAGCCCCAAATCCG
>JAXFTO010000078.1:0-2457 GCA_034176745.1 Bariatricus sp.
TTTTCATGTCTTCAATCTTATACTTTCGCATCAGACGCCGATATCCGATTTCTCCCATCTTTCTGCGAAGTTCCGGATTTTCTGCCATATGCACCATGGCAGTGGCGATTTCTTCGATATTCATGATATGGGTCAGGATTCCCGCACGACCGAAGTCATCATCTTCCCCATACAAAAGACCTTTGCAATTTCCCACATCCGTGGCGATCACCGGCACACGTGCGGCAAAGCTTTCCAGAATCGTAAGGGGCTGGCCTTCACTGATACTGGTAAGGATGGTCATATCCATCCACCCCAGATATTCCGTGATCTGAATCCTTCCCGTAAATTTTATATCCGAAATCTCCATGGCCTCCACCATCTTGAAGCATTCCGCCGCATATTCCGGATCCTCATCAAAAGGTCCCATAATCCATAATTTCAGTCTGGAACAGCGTTTCTTTGCATAGGCAAATGCCTGTATCATGGTTTTCACATCTTTGATGGGTGTTACACGCAAGATGGCCCCCACATGAATATAGCCTTCATTTTCCGGCGAAAGCCCCGGAAGCTTCTCCAGTCTTCTATAATTAATCCCATTGGGTGTAATCGTAGTCTTTTCTTTGGGACACCCCAACTCTATCTGCAGTTCTTTAGCATGCTGATAAAGGCTAGTCACCACATCGGCTTTATCATAAGCCACCTGGGACATCTTTTTAAACTGCTGAATCCAGATTTTCTTATAGAGGCGCTGTACCCACTCTGCCTTGATCAGCTCTTCCTCTCTCTCCCGGGTGTAGATTCCGTGTTCCGATACGATCAGCTGCCCATTATGAAAATGTTTCCCCATACTGCCAAGAATTCCCGCATATCCGGTTGCCACTGCATGATACACATCGGCTTTGGGGACTTCCATGGACATGGCAAGAAAGAGAGGAAGGTACATGGAGCGCATGGTCCACAAAAAATCCGAAAATACAATATCCGGATACTGCAGATTATAGCAGTCCAGAACTGCATGGTAAAAATCTTCTCCCATCAGAAGGTTATTGATGGATACCTTGTTATCCCGAAAATAGTCAAACATGGTATCCCACTCGACCTCATGATTCAGGATCAGACTTCGCAGTGCGTGATATTCTTCCTTCTTCATCCTGGTTTTATGCCGCTTATTCACACTGCCCCAATCTGCATCTTCCAGATAAAGCTCATGAACCTCTGTCACATTCTCCGGAAGATCATAGGCGAATTTTCCGCTCAGTTCCCTGTTTGCTATGATAGTAAGCAGGATGAATTCCTGCTTCGGAAATGTCTGAATCATACTGTGCACCCAGCCGGACACTCCGCCGACCACATAAGGATAACATCCTTCTGCTATAATACAGATTCGCATGGCTCCACCTCTTCTCTGCTTATTCGTAACCTGTTCAGTACCTTCACAGTTACGATTATTCTTTATAATATAGTTCGTACTCCGGTTTCAGCGTAACGAAAGCCTCCGCCGCTGTAAGCTGTAGAAGATAGGCATCCTCTTCTACCTGTTTCCAGCTTCCCCCTGTCATCTCTTCCGGTTTCTCCCCATGTGTCCTGAGAAGAAGATACGCATCCCCGGTAAAATCTTTTGTCCGAATAGCGATCCGATCACCCTCTCTGGTGCTCTCAATACTTCCGTTCAGGAAATTCCGGACTCTGCTGTCACTCTGACTGATTGTTGTCTTATCAAATGCGGCAAAGGGCTTCCAGTAGGTATCGATATTTGCCGCCATCTTCTCCGCTACCTTTTCCCATTGGTCAGCTTTGCTTTCCGGCCACAATACACGGTAAATATCTACCTGAATATTACTGTATCCCAGTGATGTTTCCAGACTTTTCAGCCACAGGCTGTCTTTGTAGCTGTGCCGGTAAGCATCGGTTGTGGCATTCTGGAGAGTAATCTTATCTGTCAGCCAGGATAAGATCTGCTGGTCTTTTTCGTATTCTCCCACCACTGTACGGATATCCTGAAAATACTTCATCTGTCCATTGCCGTCGATCAATGACGAAAGCTTATCCTTATTTTCCTTACGGATATATCCCCCTGCAAACACATAATCCATATCCCAGCTTTTCAATGTATCTCTCTCTTCTGCCACTGATGCCCGGATATCGAAACTGTCCATTCGACCAAGGGAAACTCCCGCCTCCGCCGATTCTTCATTAAAATACTTCAGATAATCGATTAGATCATTCTTACTGGGTTCCTTTTTTGACTCATCCCTCTGTTTCACAGACAGATAGGAAGTGATCTTCCAGTTATTTTTCTGTGCTGCCGCCACAAAGGAAGGCCAGAGAATGTCTCTGCAAAACTGCTGGTTGGTCATTCCATAGGTCTCTGCCAGTTTTTCTTCATTTTCCACCGTCAGATCCGGAAATCCTGCGATGGACAGGTTCTGGGCATTTACCACCGGATAAAGAGAATACTCTTCTGTCTCATAGACC
>JAXFTO010000079.1:0-17520 GCA_034176745.1 Bariatricus sp.
ATGGTACTTGTAAACTTAAAACCTGCAAAACTGGCAGGCGTTCTGTCTGAAGGAATGCTGCTCTGCGCAGAAGATGCAGACGGCAATCTTGCACTGATGACACCGGAAAAACCGATGCCGGCAGGAGCGGAAATCTGCTAGAAACGAAAATATAGTTTATAGAAGATAAGACTCCCACCTCTATAGGTGGTGAGTTGCGACAAATATGAAAGGAACGACTGATAATAAGTCGTTCCTTTTGTTAGTTTTAGGGGAAAGCTGCGAAGCAGCAAATTGATGACAAAAATCATGTGCGGATTAATTTAAATGCCAGATATCGTTATTATACTGTTCTATGGTTCTGTCAGATGAGAAGAATCCTGCTTTTGCAATATTCACAAGCATCATCTTCGCCCATGCGGTTCTGTCACTGTAATCGGCAAGCATGCGTTCTTTGGTTTTTACATAATCATTGAAGTCCAGAAGGGTCATAAACCAGTCTTTGTTCACAAGTTCGTTATAAAGACGAGTCAGATTTTCTTCGTTACCAATTTTTTTCATCTCGTCACCGACGATAAAATCTACACATGTCTTAATTCGCTCGTCTGAAGAGTAGATTGCGTTAGCGTTGTAATCTCCTTTCGCATAATGCTCGATTACGGCTTCGCTTGATTCTCCAAAGATATAAATGTTTTCAGGACCAACGAGATCACTGATTTCTACATTGGCGCCGTCCATTGTACCGAGAGTAACAGCGCCGTTCAGCATGAATTTCATATTTCCGGTTCCGCTTGCTTCTTTGGATGCGAGTGAAATCTGTTCGGAAATGTCGCACGCCGGGATCAGTTTCTCAGCAGCGGATACATTATAGTTCTCGACCATAACCAGTTTCATGTAAGGTGCAACTTCCGGATCATTTGCGATCAGATCCTGCAGGCAAAGCAGAAGATGAATAATATCTTTGGCAATGACATATGCCGGAGCTGCTTTTGCACCGAAAATGAAAGTGATCGGCTGTGCCGGTTTGTTCCCTGCTTTGATATCCAGGTATTTGTTGATAATATAAAGCGCATTCAGCTGCTGACGTTTGTATTCGTGAAGACGCTTGATCTGAATATCAAAAATACTGTTTTCGTTGATTTCTACTCCTGTATTTTCAAGAATGAAGTCTTTGCAGATCTTCTTGGCATTCGTCTTAATTTCAAGAAGCGTATTTAATACTTCTTCGTTGTCTTTGTAGCTGAGCAGATTTTCCAGAGCAGAAGCATCCTTCTTGTAATCGGTTCCGATCAGGCTGGAAATGTAACCACTTAACGCATGGTTGCAGTGAAGCAGCCAGCGGCGGAAGGTGATTCCGTTTGTCTTGTTATTGAACTTCTCCGGATAAATATCGTAAAATGCTTTCAGCTCACTGTTTTTCAAAATATCTGTGTGAAGCGCTGCAACACCGTTGATGGAGAATCCATAGTGGATATCCATATGCGCCATATGAACCAGGTTATTGTTGTCGATAATGGCAACGGATTCCTGTGGGTACTGTTTCTTAATGCGCTCATCTAATCGGCGGATGATAGGCATCAGGTGAGGAACAACTTCTTCAAGATAACTGATCGGCCATTTCTCCAGTGCTTCAGCCAGGATGGTATGGTTTGTGTAAGCACATACGTTTGTCACAATATCACATGCTTCTTCAAATTCAATGCCACGTTCCGTAAGAAGGCGGATAAATTCCGGAATGATCATGCTTGGATGCGTGTCGTTAATCTGAACAACGGCATAATCAGCGAGGTCATGAAGGTTACAGCCTTTGCTTGTTGCTTCGTCGAGAATCAGCTGAGCCGCATTGCTAACCATGAAATACTGCTGATAAATACGGAGTTTTCTTCCGGCATCGTCGCTGTCATCCGGGTAAAGGAATAAGGTCAGATTGTGAAGAATGTCATTTTTGTCAAATGAAATTCCGTCACCGACAATACTTTCTTCTGCAATATCAATATCAAATAGACGAAGGCGGATGGACTTGTTCTGGTATCCGGCAACATCAATATCGTACAGAGATGATTTCAGCATAAATCCGCGGTATGGAACCATATAGGAAATACCTGCAGGTGTAAGCCAGCCGTCTTCGGTAAGCCATGGATTCGGTGTTTCTTTCTGCAGATGATTTTCAAATACCTGCTTAAAGAGTCCAAGATGATAGTTAAGCCCGATTCCTTCTCCCGGAAGACCGAGTGTGGCAATGGAGTCCAGGAAGCAGGCAGCAAGTCGTCCAAGACCTCCGTTTCCAAGAGACGGTTCCGGTTCCACTTCTTCAATATTTGAAATAGATTTGCCATTTGATTCCAGAAATTTGGCAACATCATCATAAATTCCGAGATTTATCAGATTGTTGGAAAGTAATTTCCCAATCAGAAATTCTGCGGAAATATAGTAGATTTTCTTCTTCCCATCCTGATATCCTTTCTCAGAAAGTGATTTTTTTGTATAAATTAATAATGCATGGTAAATTTCTTCGTCTGAACACTGTGAACATTCTTTCCCAAATAAGTCGTAAATTAATTTTTCTAGTGATTTCATGTGGTATTCTCCTTTCAGGAATAAGTGTTGTTTGCTTTGTATGGACAAACTATAGCATGTTCTGAAAGGAGAAAAATACAACAAAATTGTCATGTTATGAAATGTTTTTGCGGAATTTATGAGGTGACATTCCGTTTGCCTGCTGGAATTTCTTGATATAGTAGCTTGTATTATTAAAGCCACATTCCAGAGCCACCTCGGTTACAGAGGCATCGGAGTGCAGAAGAAGTGTCTTTGATTTTTCCAGGCGGAGATCATTGATGTATTCAATTAACGTTTTTCCGGTGTACTGGCGGAAAAGTTTCATAAAATAATATTCACTGTAATTTGAAAGCTCTGTCAGCTCTTTTGCGGTAAGTGGTTCATTATAGTGCGCGTTAATGTAGTCAAGCACATATTTAATAGAAGCAAGACTTTTATTCTGTTCCGTCTGATCAGCAGGTGTGATATGGTTGGCAGCCAGCATTTCATAAAAGAAGGCATAGAACAGTGATTTGAGTTTTACATAATAATAGGGTTCCTTTTCATTGTAGCAAGTGTGTATTTGTTCAAATATCTGCAGAAGGTGTTCATAACCTGTTGCGTTCGGAGAAATTCTGTGGATAAATTCCGCCTGATTTGTGATAAGAGGCGTGATAAGCTGCTCTTGACAGAGGTCACCCGTCATTCCTGCGAGATAATTTGGATCAAAAACGATGCTCTTATAGTATAGAATGTTTCTCGGATCTGTTTTCATAGAGTGAAGTACACCGCGGTTTACAACAAGAAGATCACCCTTGTGGACATGAAGTGTTTCTCTGTTCAGGCGCACCAGACCGCTTCCTGACTCGATGAAGATGAACTCCATTTCATCGTGCCAGTGAAGATAGAGTGAACGGAAAATCTCACAGTTGTCTGTATAGGTTTCTACAGGGAGCTCAAAAGAACCGTGAGTTCCCAGTTCTTTTAATGTGTCATCCACCTCATGGGGAATTGTAATTTTCATAAATTCTCCTTTCTTGCGCCCAGGCGCCGATATTTGAGCGGCGTCGTTTGATAATGGCGCTGAAACAGACGGATAAAATAAGAATGATTTTCGAATCCGCAGCTTTCGGAAATTTCAATCACGCTTAGATCGGTAGTAAGAAGCAGCTCCGCAGCCTTTTCCAGTCGATAATGATTGATATATTCCACAAGTGTCATGCCTGTAAATGCTTTGAAAAATTTTGTGAAATAGGAAACGCTGTATCCGCAATAACCGGCAGCCTCTTTTAAGGAAAGAGGACTGGTATAGTTTGAGTGGATAAATACAAGCAGTTCTTTCATTTTATTGATCTGCGAAGCCTGCGCCAGATCCGGGGATGCATGGATCTGTTTCTCTTCAAGAGATTCAAACAGCCATAAAATCCGAAAAAGCTGTGATTTTACAAAGAGCTCATAACCCTTTGAAGTGTTAGAAACAGTCTGGGTCAGAGGATCCAGGATTTCCAGAAGTTTGTCGTGGTTCGGATGGCCGCAAGGAATCTTGTTTGGCAGCAGAATTCTTTCTTCCAGATAGGGCTTTATATATTCGTGAAAGCAATAATCAGAAGCAGAGTCCTGACCGAGAAGCTTCAGATCGAATATTATGCTGAAATACTCGCAGTTCCTGTTATCAAGCTGCTCGATTGCATGCAGCATCCCGGGAAGAATCAGCACGATGTCCCCTGTGCCGGCTGTGATGGGGACTTTGTTTAATGTGACAGTGCATTCCCCGCTTTTTACCAGCATCAGTTCCATTTCATCATGCCAGTGCATTGGACAGGAATGAAGAGAATCCGGAACCAGAAAATGATATACGACATATGGAAATTCCAAAGTTCCGTGTTGTCTGCATTCGTAAAGTGAAGAACTGTGATTAGATGGCATAAACAAAATCCTCCTTTCCTCTTTGTAAAAAGACGAGAATCTTCTGTATAAACAATGAAGATTCTCGTATAACATTTGTGCTTATTAAAGTTTCTTGCCCGTCAGCATTTCATAGCTCTGCAGATATTTGTCGATTGTTTTCTGAACAATCTCATCCGGTAATGTCCAGTCATTATCCGGATTTGCTTTGAGCCAGTCACGTGCGAATTGTTTGTCAAATGATGGCTGTCCGTGTCCCGGTTCATATCCTTCAGCCGGCCAGAAACGAGAGCTGTCCGGTGTAAGCATCTCATCGCCGATCACCATGTTGCCGTCTTCATCCAGACCGAATTCAAATTTAGTATCTGCGATAATGATTCCGCGGCTCAGTGCGTAGTCTGCACATTTCTTGTAAAGTGCGATGGTGTTGTCACGCAATTTTGTTGCTAATTCTTCTCCTCTGCCCGGGAAATATTTTTCCAGATGAGCAATACTCTGCTCAAAAGAAATATTTTCATCGTGATCACCGATTTCGGCCTTGGTAGAAGGCGTATAAATTGGTTCAGGAAGCTTGTCGGATTCCTTTAATCCTTCCGGAAGAGTGATTCCGCATACGGTTCCGTTCTCCTTATAGCTTGCCCATCCGCTTCCTGTGATGTAACCGCGAACGATACATTCGATTGGAAGCATCTCAAGCTTACGACACATCATACTGTTGCCGTCAAACTGTGGCTGCTGGAAATATTCCGGCATGTCTTTTACATCTACAGAAATCATATGGTTTGGAAGAATGTCTTCTGTCAGATCAAACCAGAATTTGGACATCTGAGTAAGAACAGTTCCTTTCTTTGTTACTGTGTTGTTCAAAATCACATCAAAACAACTGATACGGTCTGTTGCGACCATGATCAGACTATCGCCGTTGTCATAAATCTCACGGACTTTTCCTTCTTTGATAGGTTTCATTTTTTACACCTCACTAAGTTGAAATTATAAGTATTCTGTAACTGTTCTGAACTGTTACGGTATTCTATTTAATAGATAAACAGATTTTGGAACAAAATGCAATCCTATTTTACAAAATAATGCAATCTTTGCCTCTTATCTGTCGCCATTTCGTTCCGGAATGACGAAGATGAAGAGCAGTGAACTGATAAGCAGCAGGTACGGATAATACAGGTTCGGCATGATATCGAATGCGGAAATCTCATATCCAAGTTCGGCTGTTGCGGAGATTGCCACGAGCATTTGTGCACCGTATGGAATAATGCCCTGGAAAACACAGGAAAACGTATCCAGTATAGAGGCAGCATTTTTCGGAGAAATCTGATATTCCTCTGCCATTTCACGCGCAATCGGGTTTGCCATAACGATCGCAACGGTGTTGTTGGCGGTCGCGATATCCATGGCGCCAACGAGAAGTCCAATTCCAAGCTTTCCGCTTTTCCTGCTTTTAAATACTTTTCTTACAAAGTGAAGCAGGGCGGTAAATCCTCCGTATTCATGGATCAGTGCGCAAAGTGCGGAAACGAGGAGGGCAACCATGGTCGTTTCATACATTCCGGATACACCGCTTCCCATATGGGATAGAAGCTCTGTGATTGTCGTCGCACCTGTGGCAAGCATGATGGCGGAACCTGAGGCGATACCGACAAGAAGAACGACGAATACGTTAATTCCGATGATTCCTCCGGCTAAAACGAGGAGGTAGGGAATAATCTGGATGAGATTGTATCCCTTATCAAAATGAATCATTTGAGAGTGACCGGAGGTTCTGAGAAAAAACACGGTCAGTGTGACAAGTGCAGCCGGAAGCGCGATTGCAAAGTTGGCACTGAACTTGTCTTTCATCCTACATCCCTGTCCGTTGCAGGCGGCGATCGTAGTGTCGGAAATAAAAGACAGATTGTCGCCGAACATAGCACCGCTCATAACGGATCCGATGCAAAGTGGTGCTGCGAAACCGGAAACATCTGAAACAGCCAGGGCAATCGGAGTGATCAAAGTGATGGTTCCGACGGAAGTCCCCATTGCCAGAGAAACAAAACAGCTTACGATAAACAGTACAATGACTGCGAAACGTGCAGGAATCAATGATAATAGAAAATAAGCGACGCTCTCCGCGCTGCTCCGCCCTACGACACCGACAAAGATGCCGGCGGTCATGAAGATAAGAATCATGGTAATGATATTTTTATCCCCCACACCTTTTGCCATGATCTGCAGTTTTTCTTCAAAACTGACCTTAGGATTTTGTAAACAGGCCACAAGAAGTGCGACCAGAAAACAGACAACAATAGGAATTTGATAGAATCCCATTGAGATGCCGAGCCCGTATTCGAAGAAAATACCCAGGCCCAGATACATAATCAGGAAGACACCGATCGGAGTCAGTGCTTTCCAATTTCCTTTTTGCATTTGAAAATCTCCTTTTGTGTTTTTTTGTAAGCCGCCATGGGTACAGGCGGCGTTAAATACAAGTATAGCATATATAGATGCAAAGTTGGAAAAGAGTTGGAGGAAAAGAAAGGAAAGCCTGTTTTATTTCAAACTTTCCCTTTTCCTGTGATGTGTTAACTTCTTTTAATAAATGTAGTGCTGCATTTTGGACAACGGATCTCGATTTTTCCCTTCCCCTTTGGGATTCGGATTTTCTGTTTGCAGGAAGGACACTTGTAAATGTGGTGTGTTTTGCGCTGCTTTAACAGATTTTTCTGCTGCCACCAGAATGATCTGAATTTGGAAGTGGCATTCAGAAAGGATTGGTTCTCGGCAGAACGTTTGTAAATATTTCTGGAAAACATTCTGAAATAAGTATAGATTAAAAGTGCCAGTGCCAGAAAATACACAAAGTTCAGCCTGAAAAATCCTGATATCAGAAACAGAATAATGCCGGTCCACATTAAAAATTTCCCGTAGGAATCCACACCGTAGCGGCCGTACATAAAGCGCATAAATTTTTCTTTCATTTTAAGATCATCCATTCTTTCTATTGTATTATCGGAAATTCGTGATAAAGAAGAGGTTCCCGACGTTTATGTATAATATTATTTTACTCGCGGATTCCCAAGAATCAATAAACTTGTTATTAAAAAACACTAAAAAGTATGTTATACTTCTGGTTATAATAAAATTTCCAGGAGGATTATCATGGAAGAAGAAAAAAAGAGAAGAAAACATAACGAAAGCTCGCATACAGTACATACAAAAAAGAAGGTTCCGCATAGAGGGCGCAGGAAAAGGAAAAAGAGATACAGGATTACAGCAGGCACGATTGTGAGCAAGATCATACTGATCATCGCACTTGCGGTATTTGCATATTCAGCATTTCAATTGTTTGAAATTTATTACGGATATCATGAAGGCGAGGCAGAATATGAAGAGATTGAAAAGGCTGCTATAAGCATTGATAATGAGGAAGATGACAGGTACCGGGTGGATTTTGATGCGCTGAAAGAAATCAATCCGGATGTGGTGGCATGGATCCGCTTTGATGAACCGGCGATCATCAATTATCCGGTTGTACAGGGACAGGACAATGAGGAGTATTTACACAAAACATTCAAAGGATATGACAACACGGTAGGAAGTATTTTTGTGAATGTTGATAATAACCCGGATTTTTCGGATAGGAATACGATTATTTACGGGCATCATATGAACAATGGTACGATGTTTAATGAACTTGAAAAATATGAGGACAAGGAATTCTGGGAAAAGTATCCGTGTTTCTATATTTATACACCGGATGGAGCCCAACTTAAGTATCATATTTATTCTGTAGGTATTGTGAAAGATGTTGCGGACAATTATATGTATCAGTTTGCAGATGATGATATATATCAGAAGTTCCTGAATACTACGAAGGAATCAGCTTTATATGATACGGGAATCATACCGGATCTTACCTCTAAGATTGTGACGCTTTCAACATGTACGAAAGCAAATAATGATGAACGTCTGGTGGTTCATGGACTGCTTGCGGAAGTGAAGAATTAAGCGTGACTTTGGCAGAAGGATATGTACAAATGGGAGGGAAATATGGCTTTAGATGTAAAATTTGAAGTAGGAGATATCATTAAAATGAAAAAACCACATCCATGCGGCAGCTCAGAATGGGAAATCTTAAGAGTGGGAGCGGATTTCCGCTTGAAATGCCAGGGGTGCGGCCATCAGGTAATGGTCTCAAGAAAGCTTGTCGAAAAAAATACAAAAGAAATTAGAAAAAAGGCTTGAAACAAAGCTTGATTTATGTTATCATACCACCTTGTGATATACTATTTATTCCTTGCTCCCGCAAAAGACGGGGGCCAGAGACCATAAGGAGGTGCAGGACATGAGCAAATATGAATTAGCAGTTGTTGTCAGCGCAAAGCTCGAAGACGACGCCAGAGCAGAAGTTATCGAAAAGGTGAAAGCACTTGTAACACGTTTCGGCGGTAACGTAACTGACGTTGATGAATGGGGAAAGAGAAGATTAGCTTACGAAATCCAGAAGATGAAAGAAGCTTACTACTACTTCATCCACTTCGAATCTGATACAACTACACCGGGCGAAGTTGAAAAGAGAATCCGTATCATGGACGGTGTAATCAGATATTTATGCGTGAAAGACGAAGCTTAGAAAGAGGCGACGTATGAATAAAGTAGTTTTAATGGGACGTCTGACAAGAGATCCTGAAGTTAGATATTCACAAGGTGAGAATGCTCTCGCTATTGCTAGATATACATTAGCTGTAGACCGCAGATTTAAGCGTGACGGAGAACAGAGCGCAGATTTTATCAACTGTGTTGTTTTCGGTAAGAGCGCAGAATTTACAGAACGTTATTTCCGTCAGGGGATGAGAGTTACTGTATGTGGTCGTATCCAGACCGGAAGCTATACGAACAGAGATGGCGTGAAGGTCTATACAACAGAAGTTGTTGTTGAGGAACAGGAATTTGCAGAAAGCAAGAATGCGAGCGGCGCACAGTCTTATCAGAGCGGCCCGGCTCCGACACCAGGCGTAGACGCAGGTGACGGTTTCATGAACATTCCGGACGGAATTGATGAGGAATTACCTTTTAACTAGGAAAGGAGATGTGCAAAATGGCATTCGAAAAAGGAAACAGACCAGATTCTCCAATGAAGAGAAGAGGCGGACGCAGAAGAAAAAAAGTTTGTGTATTCTGTGGTAAAGAAAACAACGAAATCGATTACAAAGATGTAGCAAAATTAAAGAAATATGTTTCTGAAAGAGGAAAAATTCTTCCGAGAAGAATCACAGGAAACTGTGCAAAACATCAGAGAGCTCTTACTGTTGCAATCAAGAGAGCAAGACATATCGCTTTAATGCCATACGTTCAGGACTAATTGAAAATATAAGACTGGATTCAAGGAGATGTTCCAAGAATCCAGTCTTTTTATTTGCTGTCGAAGCTTCCTTCTGCCATTGCCTTTACGGAAGAAGCATATTCAGACGGTGTCATTCCCGTGATCTTTTTAAATTGCCGTGAAAAATAGTGGATGGATGTATAGCCCATCTGCTCGGAAATCTGAGTGAAATTCATGCGGTTCGTTCGTATCATTTGTTTCGCTGCGTCAATTTTCATCGATGAAAAATATTCTATCACGCCTTTGGAAGACTTTTCGCGGAAAATTTTCTGAAGCTGAGATCTGCCGACCAGATTGTCATGGCAGATTTGATCGATCGTCACATGTGAGCGGATATTATTTTCAAGATAATTTACCACGCGGTTAAAAATCTCGCAGTCATTCCGCGTTTTGGTTGATTTGGGCGGAATCTGATTCATTTTGTTTTTGGGTGATATCATACCCGTGTTGATGCGGATCAGATGAATGAGCAGGTGTTCAATATGGAGGCGAAGCATCTGCTCGGCTCCGAAAGCGGAAGGTGCTTTCTTGGTCATATGTTGCAGGTAGGGATTATCCAGTCTGCAGGAAAAGCAGTTCCTTGCTTCGAAAACAATATCTGCCAGAAGATTTCTTCCCAGCTCATCGATGCGCAAAAGTTTCCCCTCGAAAAAATGCATCGCCGGTGATGAGGTCGCAAATGAAATGACGACCAGATTGGGAGCGGAGTTCTCAGTTGCTTTTACTGTATGAAATTCGTTTGGCTTATGAAAAATAATGTCTCCCTTTTTTAAAAGAGAGTAATTATTGTCGGCTGTGACACCGATCTCGCCTTTATCAACATAGAGAAATTCCCAGAAATTGTGGCGTTCCCCTTCAAAAGAAAAATTATTCATATATTCAAAGTAGTGTACGGTATAAAGCTCGTCGATGTGAATGGAATCATCCAGCCTTACGCTTACATAACCCATAAAAGCCTCCTGAATAAATATGTTGCAAATTTATAAAAAGAGAATATACTAAAATTGTATAATCTTACTAAATATATTAAACGAATATGCAGGAAAAATCAATTTGAAAAAGCTGATGATGCAAAATATGAAAATTTTAGTACAAAGACTTTTGTACAAAAGTGTACTAACATTAAATTAACAAGACAGGTAGGGAGAGGAAAAAATGAAAAAACCAGTATTAGTAATTATGGCAGCAGGTATGGGCAGTCGTTACGGCGGACTTAAACAGATTGACCCGGTTGACGAACAGGGACATATCATTATGGATTTCTCCATTTTTGATGCAAAACGTGCCGGATTTGAAAAGGTTGTTTTCATCATCAAGAAAGAAAATGAAGCTGATTTTAAAGAGGCTGTTGGAGAACGTATGGCTAAGCAGATGGAAGTTGCCTATGTATTCCAGGATCTGGGCAATATTCCGGAAGGCTTTGAAGTTCCGGAAGGACGAGTAAAACCGTGGGGAACCGCACATGCAGTGCTCAGTGCGATTGATGAAATCGACGGACCATTTGCTGTAATCAATGCAGATGACTATTACGGACCTCATGCATTCCAGGAAATCTACGACTATCTTTCCACCCATGAGGATGACGACAAATACCGTTACACCATGGTAGGCTATATTCTGGAGAATACCCTGACAGAGAACGGTCATGTGGCAAGAGGTGTCTGCACCACCGATGAGAACCATCAGCTGGTAGGCATCTGCGAGCGTACCCATATCGAAAAAAGAGGCGATGTGACTGCTTATACCGAGGATGACGGAGCTACCTGGACCACCATTCCGGAAGGCAGCATTGTGTCTATGAATATGTGGGGCTTTACTAACAGCATCATGAAAGAGATCGGCAGCCGTTTCCCGAAATTCCTGGAGGAAAACCTTCCGAAGAATCCTTTGAAATGTGAATTTTTCCTTCCCAGTGTGGTAGGAGAGCTTCTGGCAGAGGAGAAAGCTACGGTAGAGGTACTGAAATCCGAAGATAAATGGTACGGCGTTACTTATAAGGAAGACAAGCCGGTGGTTGTGGCAGCGATTCAGAAATTAAAGGATGAGGGAAGATATCCTCAGAAACTTTGGGAGGAAGCATAAGGTGAATAAGGAGCAGATCACAGCAGAAGTTCTGGCAGCTTTTGCGTTGCCGGAAGGACAGCTGAAGGAACTGGCGCCCTATGGAAGCGGTCATATCAATGATACCTTCCGCGTGACTTATGAGACAGAAAAAGGACAGCGTCGTTATATCCTTCAGAGAATGAATAAGAATATTTTTGAAAAACCCGTGGAACTGATGGAAAACATTGTTCATGTAACGGAGTGGATCAAAAAGAAAAGCGAAGAAAACGGCGGTGATCCGGAAAGGGAGACTCTGACAGTCGTGTGTTCCAGAGATGGAAAGCCTTATTATCTGGACAGCGAAGGACAGTATTGGAGGATCTATCTTTTCGTAGAGGGAACCACCAGCTACGATCAGGTGGAGAAGCCTTCTGACTTTTACGAGAGTGCTGTTTCTTTCGGTCATTTCCAGCGTATGCTGGCAGATTTTCCTGCAAAATCCCTTCATGAGACCATTCCGGATTTTCATAACACGGCAAAGCGTTTTGAAACCTTTCAGAAGGCTGTGGCAGCAGACGTCTGTGGCAGAGCCGCTTCCGTTAAAGAGGAGATCCGGTTTGTTCTGGATCATGAGGCTTTCGCTCACACCCTCTGTGACCTGGAAGCAGCCGGGAAGATCCCGACCCGTGTTACCCACAATGATACCAAACTCAACAACATCCTCATTGACAATGCCACCGGAAAAGGCATCTGTGTCATTGACCTGGACACAGTCATGCCTGGACTGGCAGTGAATGATTTTGGTGATTCCATCCGTTTCGGTGCCAGCACAGGAGCCGAGGACGAGCCGGATCTTTCCAAAATCTGGTGCGATCTGGACCTCTATGAGCTCTATGTCAAAGGCTTTATTGAAGGCTGCGGCGGAGCACTGACCGATATCGAACTGGACAATCTGCCAACCGGAGCTATGATGATGACCTTTGAGTGCGGTATGCGTTTCCTCACCGATTATCTGGAAGGAGACCATTATTTCAAGACCACACGGGACAACCAGAATCTGGATCGTGCCCACACACAGTTCAAACTGGTAAAAGATATGGAAGAGAAGCTTCCGAAGATGAAAGAGATCGTAAATAAATACCGCTGAGAAAAGGTAGAAAAAGAGCCGCAGAACGGAGATCAGATCCATTCTGCGGCGCTTTGTTTTACATTCAATGATTATGTTCCTGATTCTTCTTATAGATCAGGTTCAGTCCCCGAAGAAGCAGATCATCATCGAGGATGATGTTCTTTTTGCAAAGGGGAACGATGAGACTGGCAAGACCACCGGTCGCAAGTACCGTAGCCGGTTCGCCAAGCTCTTCCTCCATGCGATCTACAATGCCGTCCAGCATGGCGGCATTTCCGTAAAGAAGACCACTCTTCATGCAGTCGGCCGTGTTTGTGCCGATGATCTTTTTCGGCGCATCCAGGCTGATGCGGCTTAACTGGGAGGCATGGCTTGCCAGGCCGTCCAGAGAAACGCGGATACCGGGGATGATCATACCGCCGATGTAATTTTTCTTACGGTCCACAACGGAAGCCGTCGTGGCGGTGCCGAAATCAAAGATGATCAGCGGAACCGGATATTCATGGATGGCGGCCACGGCACCGACGATCAGGTCGGAACCGGTGACTGCCGGGTTATCCGTAAGAATATTCAGGCCGGTACGGATGCCGGGACCAACGATCATGGCCTGGTGGTGGGTGATCTTATGAAGCGCCTTCCGGACCGTGTTGGTCACAGGAGGCACAACAGAAGAAATAATGGAGCCTGTCAGATCTTCTGTATGGATGTGATAGAGCTCCAGAACGGTCTTAAAACCGATGGCATATTCCAGAACTGTTTTGTTGGAATCCGTGGACATTCTTTCCGTAAAAAGAATTTTGTCATCTTTGATACAGCCGATGACGATGTTTGTGTTTCCGATATCGATCGCTAAAATCATAAGGCCCCTCTATTGATTATACTGACGCTTTTTTATCCTGCGGTGCGGGAATCAGTCTTGCCTTGGAAAGAGCAGCTCCGATCGCACCGGTGAGGATGGTGGAAGAGATCATTTCGCATACGGCATTGATTCCGACGAACGTGCAGATGAAGACAATCACATTTTTTCCGCCCATCAGTCCCTGAACATATTCTGTATTGCCAAAAAGTACAACCAGAGCACCCATGAAGAATGCGGTGTTCAGAAATGCGGAACAAAAACCGGTCACCAGGCAGGCCGCGTAAACATTGCCGGCTTTCCGTACTGCACGGAAGATATAGCCCAGAAGCAGACCATCGAGCAGACGGGGAATGAAGCGCTGGATGAAAGCGAGAACCGGATTGATCTCAAAGAGAACCGCACCCATGGCACTGGTTCCGCCTACGCCGATACACTGAAGGAAGCTGGTAAGGCCGAAAACGGCACCTGCCGCAGCTCCGCCTGCAGGACCAAGCGTGATGGCACAGATCGCTACCGGGATGACATTGAAGGTGATCGCCAGGGGACCGATGTTCAGATATCCCAGAGGCGTGTACGCCATCAGAAGCAGCACTGCAGTCATAAGACCGAGGATTGTCAGTTGCGTTGTTTTTGTCTGTGTTTTCATATTCAATTTTCTCCTTGTTATTATTCCCTTATGGGATACAATACAATTACCGGGAAAGTATAGCACAGGAAAAAGAGCTTCGCAAGAAGGAAAATAGAAAGCACTTTGAAAAAAACATGTCATATTTCGAGAGGTATGTTATACTATGAATATCGTGCAGGGAGAACTATGCCCGTTTGCAGCAGTATCAATGCGGACACAGCCCCTGGGAACACAGCGAGATCCAAGAGAAAGCAATCCCGTTACAGGGAACCGTTTATAAAAGGAGGACGACATGCTGAAAGGAAAAACCGTAGTTCTGGGTGTGACAGGAAGTATTGCGGCTTATAAGGCAGCTAATCTGGCAAGCATGCTGGTAAAACTTCATGCCGATGTCCATGTGATCATGACGAAAAATGCCACAAACTTTATCCATCCCATTACGTTTGAAACTCTGACCAACAATAAATGTCTGGTGGATACCTTTGACCGGAATTTTCAGTACAGTGTGGAGCATGTGGCTCTGGCGAAAAAAGCCGATGTCATGATGATCGCACCGGCGACTGCAAATGTGATCGGAAAGCTTGCCGGCGGTATCGCCGATGATATGCTGACGACCACAGCGCTTGCCTGCACCTGTCCGAAGCTGATTGCACCGGCTATGAATACCCGGATGTTTGAAAATTCCATCGTTCAGGACAACCTGAAAAAGCTTACACTGAATGATTATCAGGTGATCCAGCCGGCGGTGGGCTTTCTGGCCTGTCGGGATGAGGGCGCAGGAAAGCTTCCGAAAGAAGAAGTGCTTCTGGACTACATTTTAAAAGAGATCGCTTTTGAAAAAGATATGAAAGGTCTCAAGGTTCTGGTGACGGCAGGTCCTACAATGGAAGCGATGGATCCGGTGCGTTACATCACTAATCATTCCACTGGAAAAATGGGTTATGCGGTAGCCAGAAACTGTATGCTCCGGGGAGCAGAAGTCACTCTGGTGACCGGTCAGACCAGCATCGAGAAACCGCGGTTTGTGACGGTAGTGCCCATTGAGAGTGCCAGAGAGATGTTTGAGGAAGTGACCGGCCGTGCGGCAGAGCAGGATATCATCATCAAGGCGGCAGCCGTAGCAGATTACCGCCCCCAGACGGTCAGCGATGAGAAGGTGAAAAAAGGCGGCGACCATCTGACACTGGAACTGGAGAAAACGGATGACATCCTGAAATATCTGGGCGAACATAAAAAAGAAGGTCAGTTCCTCTGTGGCTTTTCCATGGAGACGGAACACATGCTGGAAAATTCCAGAGCCAAGCTCAAAAAGAAAAATCTGGACCTGATCGTAGCAAACAATCTCAAACAGGCTGGCGCCGGCTTTGGTACAGATACCAATGTGATCACGATGATCACGCCGGAGGAGGAAATCTCCCTGGAACTGATGTCCAAAGAAGAGGCGGCAGGAAGGATTCTGGATGAAATTCTGAAGCTCCGGAGGTGACGGCTATGAAAGAATATGAGGCAATCCTGGAGATCATCAACCAGTGTCCGCTTAACAGGGACAGAGATACCTTCTTTGAAGAGATCGAGACGGATGATCTGGATGCATTTGTGAAGAAAAAATTTGCCGGACAGGACATGACGTATGAAAAGACGGTGGCGAAGGACGGTTCTGTCGTATTTGATCTGATGGTCAGCGGCCTTCATCAGCGTTATACGTTTACAGAGATATGAAGAAAGAGTGAGGTGATCCTATGAAGAAAAAGAACCTGGCAGCAGGCATCCTGCTTGCCGGGACTGCAGCAGCTCTTACCGGAGCGGGGGCGGTTTTCCACAACATCATCGTAAGGAAAAGACCGGATCCGACCGATCTGATCGTATCACCGGACACCGTGAACGGTGAGGAGAGGAAAAAGCTCTGGACAGAGAGCAACCGCTGGCTGAACGAGCGAGGAAGCGAAAAGGTTTCCATCCAGTCGTTTGACGGTCTGACGTTAAGAGGTGAGTTTTTCGAAGGAGAAGGGGAGCCGGACAGTACCGTATTCCTGGTTCACGGCTACCGTTGCAACAGGCGGAGGGAGTATGCGGTCATTGCCCGCTTTTATCTGGAAGCGGGTTACAATGTGCTTCTGGCAGATGACAGAGCTCACGGGGAAAGTGATGGCCGTTACATTGGTTTTGGTATTCTGGACAGAGAAGACTGTTATCGTTGGGTGCGCTTTCTGGATGAGCGTTTTCATGGAAAACAGAAGATCTTTCTCCATGGAATCTCCATGGGGGCGGCCGCGGTACTTATGGCATCCAATCTCTGTCTTCCCATGTCCGTACGGGGGATTGTGGAAGACTGCGGCTTTAACTCCCCGGAGGAAGAGTTCCGTCATGTGCTGAAACAGAGCGGAAAAGGCTTTTTGAGCCGTCCACTGATCTTTCTGACAAACCTGTTCTGCAGGGCTTGTGCAGGCTATGGTTTTTCAGATCTTTCTTCCGCTGACTGTATCGCAGAGAGCCGGCTTCCGGTGCTTGTGATCCACGGAGAAAAGGATGATTTCGTGCCTACGGTTATGGGCAGAAAGATCTATCAGGCAGCAGCCGGTGAAAAAGAGATCTGGATCACCAAAGGTGCAGGCCATGCGGAGAGTTATTATCTCCACAAAGAAGAATATGAGCAAAAAGTGCTGGGATTTTTCCATAGATGTATAGAAGCAGATGCTTATGCAGAAGACTAAGCGCATGTGCTAACTGATGCTTATGGATTGCTTTGCTGTAAGACGGCTTAGGCAATTCTGCATTATGAATATAAAGTGCCACAGGAGGATATAAAAATGGCAGAAAAAAGCTGCAGCAATCAGAGCTGCACAAAGGAAAGCTGTGAGGGATGTCCCTCCAAGAAGACCAGCTTTCTGGTAGAACAGAATATTTATTCGAATGTAAGACACGTCATCGGTGTGGTCAGCGGAAAAGGCGGCGTGGGTAAATCCATGGTAACGGCCACCTTAGCAAACCGTATGGCAGAAAAAGGCTTTCGCGTGGGAATCCTGGATGCGGATATCACAGGTCCCTCCATTCCCAAAATGTATGGT
>JAXFTO010000080.1:0-7705 GCA_034176745.1 Bariatricus sp.
AAAGGAAATTACAGTGATGACACCGGGAATCATCATCGGGCTTAGAAGAAGGATGTGGGTGAATTTCTTCCATTTTCCGGCAAGAAATGTCATGTACATTGCCAGCATAATTCCAATAGTCCCACAGGTTACTACCGCTGCAGCGCCCAGAAGAACGGTATTTGCGATCACTTTCCGTTGATTGGGATTCTGGAAAAATTCCCGAAATACGTCAAAACCATATCCTGAGTCCGTCTCCAGTGCCTGCATGAAGGTGTGGAAGAACGGAACGATGATATAACCGATGATGAGAAAACCCAGGATCAGATACCACAAATATCGGAAGATGCTTATTCTTTCTTTCTTCATCTTTTTTACACTCCATTTTTTACTGCAACTGAAAGGAAACAATCGTCATTTACCTGCCATTTTTCAGAAACATCACCCAGATTGATTTCGATGACGCGGTAAAGGGTATTTTCGGCAGAAACAGTGTATTCATAGTACATGCCGGAAAATTTGATTTCTTCAATTCTTGCAGGGATTCCGTTCTGTGAATCCCGTTTAAGATGCATGTGTTCTGGTCTGATAAAGAGATAAGGTGCATCATCATGATTTTTCAGACCAAGCCTTTCGTAAAGATTTTGCGGTATTTTATTGGAAGTACCGACAAAATTGGCTACAAATTCCTGGTTTGGATGGTTGTAAATGTTTTCAGGTGCACCCATTTGAAGAACTTTCCCTTCGCACATTACGGCAATCTGGTCGGAAATGGATAATGCTTCTTGCTGATCGTGGGTGATAAATAAGGTGGTGATACCCGTTTTCTGCTGGATAGCCCGGATTTCCTCGCGCATCTTAACACGAAGCGCCACATCAAGATTTGACATTGGCTCATCCAGAAGCAGCATCTGTGGTTCAATCACAAGTGCTCTTGCGATGGCAACCCTTTGCTGCTGCCCGCCGGAAAGTTCATTGATACGGCGGTTTTCCAGTTTTGTAAGTCCGGCCAGATTCATATAATAATCACATTTTCCTTTGATAACGGATTTTGATTGTTTGCGGATTTTCAGCCCATAGGCAATATTTTCACGAACGGTCATATTGGGAAATAATGCGTAATTCTGGAATACGATTCCCATATTACGCTTTTCCGGGCTCATCTCAGTGATGTCCGTATCGCCAATCAGAACCTTACCTTCTGTAGGATGGATAAATCCGGCCAGAATGCGAAGAAGGGTGGTCTTTCCACAGCCGGATGGACCGAGGAGAGTGAAAAAATCCCCTTTATTTATTGTAATATTTACAGAATCCAGCACTTTTGTGGTTCCAAAACTGTGGGAAATATTTTTTAAAATAATGTCACTCATATCTAAATTCCTCATAGGGATTGAATATATAGAAATAGTGGAGCCTAGCCCCACTATTTCGTCATGTCTATGGTGTATACCGAGTCTTATTTATTTGATTCTACGGTTTTGTTTCCGTCAATGTAATCGGTTTCCCATTTTTCCAGAGTTGCAGACTGGTTCGCGCTGATATCAGCCCAGTCAAGTTCCATAGGAGCATATCCGGTCTTCATCCATTCCGGTGAACCTTCAAGAGCAGCGTCAAGAGCAGGCATACGGTTGAAGGAATTTGCAATCATTTCTTCGCATTCTTTGCTTCCAACGAATTCAATGAAAGCGGCAGCAGCGTTTGGATGTGGTGAATTTTTGATAGCTGCTATACAGTCAGTGATTGTAATTGCCCCGCTTGTGGCATCAATGATTTCAAGCGGCATGCTGTTGTTGTCTCTGTTGTCAATGATGTTGTCCAGAACGGCGATAGAGATTGCGGCTTCTCCTTTTCCGATTGCCTGGAACATCATACTTCCGCTGTTGTAGTAATTCTTGATATTTGCATTCAGTCCTTCGATGTAGTTCCATGCAGCTTCTTCGCTGTCTTTTGCTGTATAATAGCTTACAAGAGCTGCGATTGTGGAACGCATAGAAGAGGAAAGAGAGTCACGAGTGATGATCTTTCCTGCGTATTCAGGATTTACCAGATCGCTCCAGTCCTTCGGTGCTTCTTCCGCTGTCATCAAATCGGTGTTGTAGAACATAACAACCGGTGTTTTGTAAGTTCCATACCAGTATCCGTCTGCATCCTTGAAATCAGCCGGAAGATCATCTGCCCATTCAGGCTGTGTTGCTTCATAGCATCCTTCTTCCTGAAGAAGCATGTAAGTTGCTGTATCTCCGCCGAACATGATGTCTGCCTGCGGATTGTCTTTTTCACTTCTTACACGATCTGCAAGTTCACCTTTTAAGTTGATGTATTCAACTTCTACTCCGGTTTTTTCGGTAAAAGCAGTACAGATCTCATCTAACATATCTTCGGAATGTGTAGAGTATACGACGAGAGAATCTTCAAGTTCAACAGATTCTTCTGTCTTTGCATCTTCTGTGTTGTCCTCAGTTGTTGTGCTTTCTTTGCTTCCACACGCTGCCAGTGAGAATACCATCGTTCCGGCAAGAAGTGCTGCAAGTAGTCTTTTCTTCATAAAATGTCCTCCCAAAACATAGATTTTTACCTGCAGGTTCAGGAAAACCCACCTACAAGCATTTCTATTATAATGTATAAAAAGATAAAAAGCTAATAAATAAATACAATATATGGGATTTATACAAAAAAACTATATATAAAATTTATAATATTAATAATTTCTGGTAAAATATTGGAAAAGATAATTTATCAAACAAGTCTGTTCACTTGATTGACATTTGGGGGAAAGAAATCTACGATAAATATATAGGCAAAATGCTCAAAAAGGTAAGGAATAATTATGAATACAATAGGAAAAGAGGAACTGCTCAAGGCAAAGATTCCATGCGAAGAGACAGGAATTACCGTCAAGACGGGTATCTGTGGGTTTTGTGGAGGCTCATGTCTGGTGGATGTTTACTGCAAAGATGGTAAAGTGATTAAAGTTGAGGGAAATAAAGATCTTCCGATGTCGAACGGACGGCTTTGTGTGAAAGGGGCTGCACTGAAGCAATCGTTATATCATCCGGACCGCCTGCTCTATCCGATGAAGAGAGTAGGAGAACGAGGCGAAGGAAAATTTGAGCGGATAAGCTGGGATGAAGCATTAACTACAATAGCTGAAAAGATGACAGAGACGAAGGAAAAATACGGAGCAAAGGAGACGCTGATCTATGCAGGGCATCCGAAGTGGTTCCGCCCACAGCTCACAGAACTGGCAAATGGGTACGGAACACCGAATTTCGGTACAGAGTCCAGCACCTGTGCATATTCTTTGATGATGGCATGCATGAGTACATTTGGAAACGGAGTCAGAATGCCAATGCCGGATATGCGAAGATGTAAAGTATTAGTTGTATGGGGGGTAAATGCACTTTACAGTAATTCGGTAACGGCAGGGGGAGCGTTTATCGGCGCAATTAAAAGAGGTATCAAATTAATTGTGGTGGATCCGAGATGCACACCGACATCCGAGCATGCAGACATCCATCTCCGCCCGATCCCGGGAACAGACGGTGCATTGGCGCTTGGAATAGCAAGGGTTATTATTACAGAAGGACTTCAGAATCAGGAATATATTGATAAATACACAATTGGGTTTGAAGAGTATAAGAAATATGTCATGGAATTTACTCCGGAACGTGTAGAAGAAATCACAGGAGTTCCGAAAGAAGATATGATTGCGGCAGCACGTATGATGGCGGAAAATGCGCCTTGCCCGATTCAGATGTCAGCATCCCCAGTGGTACATAATGTGAACGGTATGCAAAATGCCCGTGCAATCGTACTTCTTCTGGCGCTGACAGGAAGCTTCGGCGTGGAAGGAGGAACACTTCCGCCGGGACCTGGAAGGGCAGTCCTTAGAGAAGCATTTCTTGGCACCATGCATGAAAGAGTGAACGCAGATCAGGATCTCAGTCACGAAGAGTTTCCGGCGTGGGCGGCCCTTACGTCGCAGGAAGCACAGGTAACAAGGCTGGCAGATTATATGGAAGGAAAAGGTAACTATCCGATCCGCACGATCATTTCCTTTGGAATGAATCATCACATGTGGCCAAGACCGGACAGACTGGAAGCGGGATTTAAGAACCTGGATTTCTTCGTGAGCGCAGATCTCTACATGACGGACACTTGCAAATTTGCAGATATTGTTCTCCCGATTCAAACCTCATTGGAAAGAGAACAGGTTGAAATCCTTGGAGCAGATACGGTATATTATCAGGCACCGGCGGTAGAACCGATGGGCGAAACCAGAAGTGATATGGATGTGATCACAGCTCTTGCAGAAAAACTGGGAATCACGATCGGAGGAGAAGAACCGATCCGCTGCCATGAAGATTATTTGAGAAAAGCAGTCTCAGCGACAGGGCTTACATTAGAAGAAATTAAACAGGCGCCAAAGGGAATCAAAGCGAAGAAAGTGATGCCGGGAAGAACCACCGAGCAGATTCTGAACGTGAAGACACCGAGTGGGAAAATAGAATTTGTATCCAGCGTTATGGCATCATGTGAGAAAGAAGGGCATGAACCACTCCCGGTATATCACGATTTCAGGGAAAAACTTCCGATGGATGAATATCCGCTTATTTTGACAACAGGAAGCAGAAAACCACAGCTCTTCCATTCGCGCACCTATCGTATCCCGTGGCTTACGAATCTGGAAGAGTATCCTCTTGTGGAAATCCATCCAAAGGATGCCGATATATTTGGCATGAAAGACGGAGAGAAGGTAATTTTGAGAACACCTGTCGGAAGTATGGAATTGACTTTGAGTATAACATCTTCCTGCCTTGAAGGTGCAGTCAACGTATATCATGGAGCGGGAGCAAAAGATATTAATCTGGTGATCGATGACAATTACCTGGATCCGGTTTCCGGCTTCCCGGGATATAAATCTTACTGCTGCAGACTGGAGAAAAAGGAGGCGCACCATGAGAAGAGTAGTATGTGATGCATCCCTTTGTTCGGGATGCCTGGCATGTGTAGTGGCATGCCTGGACCAACACTATGATGAGACTGAGGTAAATGCGGTTTCGCCGCGCATCTACGAAAAGAGAAAATCCGACAAAAGTGAACTTGTAAGTTATATCACAAGAAGTTGCCTGCACTGTGCAGATGCACCTTGTATGGAAAATTGCCCGATGCATGTGTTTGAAAGAACAGAAAATGGATTTGTGGTGGCAGCCCACAGAGAAAAATGTATCGGGTGCAGGAAGTGTTTGCAGGTCTGCCAGTATGCAATTCCGAGATACGACGCAGAAGGAAAAATTGTAAAATGCGATGGATGTGCGACCAGAGTAGCATGCGGACTTGAACCGGCATGCGTGCGCGCCTGCAATACCGGAGCACTTCGACTGGAATAGGAAATCAAGCTAGAATATATTTCAGAATTGTAATTATTAAAGTGATTTGGCAGAGGCGATACAGTGAAAGAGAAGAAGAGACGGAAGAAGAGTCAGAAGAAGGACCGATTGGAGGAGAACTGAATTATGCGGAAAATGTATCCGAAGATAATAAGATTCTGCAGGCGTTTCTCGCAGAATACCAGGGAGCAGAAGTGCTTCTGGCATGTGAGAATGATCTGACGAATGATGGTATGGATGATCTTGTCGTAATCTACAGACTGGAAGGACATACCTGGCTTTTGGTTACGGTGGACTTAGGAAATGGTAGTGACTATGGATTTACGGAGGCAATCCCTGCGCCGGTAGAGGGGCAGAAGATTACGTTTAAATATGAATAAATTGATAAAATAAATAAGTGATGAAAATACATTGTTTTTTTCAATTAGACGAAAGTGTATTGTGGCATTATAATAGAAGTAACAAAGAAATTCGTTTTCCATTGGGGAAGTAGTAAATAAATGCGATTAGAGTACGTAAGAAGTTTTATTGGTGTTGTTAATTACAAAAGTTTTTCTCTGGCGGCGAAATATCTGTATTTGTCGCAGCCGACGATCAGCACACACATCAAACAGCTGGAAGCTGAACTGGGAGTACAGCTTCTTGTCCGGTCTACCAAGGATGTTCTTCTTTCCGAAGAAGGGAAGGTTTTTTATCCATATGCACTTCAATTGTTGGAAACAGAAAATCAGGCATTGAGACAGCTGAACCGATCCGAGAATGATGCAAGCAGTACGGTCAGAGTAGCTGTATCTTCCGTTCCGGGAAATTATATGTTTCCGTATTTTATGGCACACTTCAGAACGAAGAATACGGAGATCTGTTTCCGGATATCAGAAGGAGACAGTGGAGATGTGCTCCAGAGGATTCTGGATTATGAATCAGAGATCGGTATTGGTGGTTTGGACAGCGGCAGTGAAAGAATTCATTCTGAGATGCTTTTTGAGGATGAGATTATTTTAATTACTCCTAATACTGCAAAATACAGAAAAATGAATGGCAGATTTCCGGTAGAGCAGTTGAAGAAAGAATGGTTTATCACCCGTGAATTGGGAAGCGGAACAAAGAATGTGTCGGAGAACATTGAGCAAGAGCTGAAGCTGAACTTGACTGCTCTACATCTTGCGGCACAGTTTGAATCATCGGAAATGGTGAGGAGGGCTGTAGAAGCCGGAGGTGGAATTGCATTTATCAGCAGGACAGCGGCGAGAGAATCGCTGGAAAAACAAAAGGTTCTGGCATTTACTTTCCCGGGGGTGAACACAAAGCGGAAAATGTATATGATGTATAACAAAGAGAGAAATTTAAGTGAGGCAGCTCTTAACACGATCAGTGCATTAAGATCATTCTGCTCAGAAAAATATCACTTAAAAGAGGCATAAGAAAATAAAAAAGTTTTCGATAGAGAGAGCATATCTTTCTATCGAAAACTTTTCTTTTATCATGACGGCGGCAACCTGGTGGCCATGCCGCAGCTTCGTCCTATATTATTCTTTCCATCTTAATAACAGTCTTTCACAAAGAACTAAGAGTGTATCGATGAGGAAACCGATGAGACCGGCGATCACCATGTAGGCGAGAACCTTTTCGGTCTGCAGTCGTCCCTGTGCTTCCACCATTATATAACCGAACCCGGCACTTGTCACAATGAACTCCGCTCATATAACGGACATCCAGCCAAGACCAACTGCCAGACGGATACCGGTAAGAACTTTGTGCAGGATTACCTCGGAAATCCGGGAATGATCTCGCTTTTTGGAATTATGGTGGTTGCAGCACCAGAAAGGCTAGGTGTGGAACAAAGCTGGTCTGAAGATAAAACCATTATCCTTTACTTTCAACCAGCTTTTGGTCGAGTAAGCGCAGCGTTTTATTTATTTGATCTTTCTTCTCCAGAAGAGTCTTACGATGGTTTTGTAAGATTAGAGCCCTGGCGTCGGAAATATGTTCTGAATCAAAATCCGAAGCTACATATTCGAGCATGGTTTCGATTGGAAGTTCCATGCTTTTCATTTCCACTGCGAGTTCCACCCATTTCAGATCTTTTTCCGTGTAATTTCTGATGCCGCCGGCAGTTCTTGTGACATTCGGAATAATACCGACTCGTTCATAATATCTTAGAGTTTCGCTGGAAATTCTGAATTTTTCACTGACTTCTTTAAGACTCTGATGGATTCATTTTTATTCATCTTGTCTTGAATTCTTAAATTCGTTCCTTAAGAATGAATGACAAAGCACTCCGAAGTACTTCGCTGAGAGCATTATAATACTTGGAGTGCGCTATAAGTCAATAGTTT
>JAXFTO010000081.1:0-38863 GCA_034176745.1 Bariatricus sp.
GGAGACGGAATCGTTACAAATGGTGTTGAAGCGACCCTTCAGAACGTCGGAAGACTTGGAAAACAAGGCATGAAAGAAACAAATGAAGAAATCATCCGGATTATGATTGGGGAGAATTGTTAATCTGTAACTGTTCAGAGCCAAGCAGATTTGTCAAAAAAGGGTGTTGAATGCTTGCATTCGTGAGCACTTTTTTGTACAAATCTATTTGGCGGATACGCCACACTGAGGAAACACGAAGTGTTTTCGAGGTTGGCTCTGAACAGTTACGTTAATCTTATCTTAAGATGAAAAATGATAAAAAGCTGTATGTAAAACAGATGGTCTATCCGTGGTTTGCATACAGCCTTTTCTAATATAAAATAGTGCTATTTCTCATTCTTATCTTTCGGATTCTTCCAGAACCAGAACGCTGCAAGAATACCGGCTATGTATAAAATATTGACAAGGATGGTAGGCACATCCTTCAATAAATAAATGACCGCAACGATTGCAGCCAGAGAGACGGAAAGCTTAAAGGCTGTAAATAACCGCTTCTCTTTTCGTTCTTTTGCTTCCTGAAGCTGTTCAAACCGTTTTTGCTCTAACTTGAGATATTCCATAAGCTGAGAATTATCAATATGAGAAAGAATCCACTCATCTCGTGAAAAATCAGATTTCTTCGAGCGGAATGGAGAAAAAAGCCGTTTCGGCGGTTCTTCCTCTGAGACTGGTTCCATTTCTTTTTCCGCTCTGATCTCAGGATCTGGTGCTTCCGCTACCGGGTCTGGATTCATAATCGTTTCTTCCGTTTCCGTTTTGGAAGTTGGTGTATATTCGGACAAAGATATCCCTCCTGTTTGGCTGTGTGAAAATGAGCTATATGCCATATCATAACAGCTTTTAAGGGAAAATTAAAGGGTGACTGGGGCGGGTGACTCTTGTAGTTTTTACATATTCGTGCTATAGTTCTTTTTAGCAAAAGTTTTGCCGGGGGAGCAAAATCAAAACGCTGACACAAAGGAGGAATGTTTATGAATTATTATGAACGTGCACTGGAATTGAAGGAGGAGACTATAGCGGATCGCCGTTATATTCATACCAATGCAGAAGTGGGGCTGCATATGCCGAAGGCAAAAGCGTATGTTTTGGAGAAACTGAAGGAATATGGTCTTGATCCGAAAGAATGTGGAGAGGGTGTTACCGCTACGCTTGGAAAAGGCGGTAAAGTCATTATGCTTCGAGCCGATATGGATGCGCTTCCGATGCCGGAAGACAGCGGACTTCCATTTGCCTGCCCTACGGGAACAGAAGGGCATTGCTGTGGACACGATCTTCATGCGGCAATGCTTCTGACAGCAGCGAGAATGTTAAAAGAGAATGAGGACGCATTGGAAGGAACTGTCAAATTTATGTTCCAGCCTGGAGAAGAGAATTTTACAGGAGCAAAGAACATGGTTGAGAACGGAATTCTGGAAAATCCAAAACCGGATATTGCGATGGCTTACCATGTCGGTCCTGGAAAGATTCCGATGGGTACGTATATGTATAATGACAGTGGTAAGGCTATCATGTTCTCCATGGATGGATTTGAGATTCATATCAAAGGACGTGGTTCACACGGTGCATATCCGCATATGTCTATTGACCCGATCAACATCGGTGTACATGTGCATCTTGCACTGCAGGAACTGATTGCACGCGAGAGTAATCCGAATGATGCCTGTGTCTTGACAATTGGACAGTTCCAGGCCGGTTCCGCTCCGAACATTATTCCGGAGAGTGCGGTACTGAGCGGTACGATCCGTACAAATAGTCCGGATGCCCGTGATCTGCTTCTGAAACGTTTGAAAGAAGTGAGCGAACGGACAGCAGAGGTTTATGGAGGTACGGCAGAAGTTGTTATGACCGGCGGAGTCGGCCCGCTGATCAGCGATGCTGCTCTGACAAAGGAAATGGTTGGATACATGAACGAACTGCCGATTCCTGGACTTATGGGTTACCCCGGAATTACCGCCAGCGCTTCAGAGGATTTCGCTGTAGTTGCAGAGCAGATCCCGAGCGTATTCATGTATGTGTCTGCAGGTTTCCTGGATGATAGAGGAGCAGTTTCGGCGCACAATCCGAAGGTGCAGTTTAACGAAGATGTGCTTCCGATCGGATCGGCCTGTCTGGCTCATTGTGCAACCGAATGGTTGAAGAATAATAAATAGTCATTAACCTGAAAAGAAATAGTTTATCTTGAAAGAAGATAAGACTCCCACCTCTATAGGTGGTGAGTTGCGACAAATATGTCTTGGTGGGAGTCCAATCGCCTTTCAAGATAAAGCCACCGGCGGATTGCAGAGGTGCGCAGATGTATTGTGTCATGCAAAGCATGACGCGCACCTCGCAGCAAGTACGCCGAGGCGTACTTGAACTTGAAATAAAAAAGGAACGGCTTTTATACCACATTGTTAAGCAAAATGACATTTGGGAACAAGGCCGTTCTTTTTTTGTGATTAAATAATTCTTTGCACGAAGGTTCATGTAGACGTCCTGGTCTGACGGATCAAAAAACAGGATGCTATACCGGTTTTGGTGATAGGATAGAAGAAAAATATTAAACGAGAACGTTGACCACATAAAATATGAATGATATTGTGGATATAGTCTGAAAAAATATATAGAGTCAAAGATCAAAAAGAAAGGTTAAACTCAAATTTGCAAATGAACAGAGAATATATTCAAGTATTGAATGCCTATGAAAATAATTTAAAACATATTTCGATAGAAATACCGAAATATAAGATGACTGTATTTACCGGTGTTTCCGGTTCCGGCAAATCTTCTTTAGTGCTGGATACGATTGCCGCCCAGTCCAGAAGGGAATTAAATGACACATTCCCGGGATTTGTTCAGAATTATCTGCCCAAATACGGGCGGCCGCATGTGGAACGAATTGATAATCTTCCGGTTGCGATCGTGATCGACCAGAAAAAACCGGCACCCAACCTGCGTTCTACAGTCGGAACGTATACAGACACCTACACACTGCTAAGGCTCCTGTTTTCAAGAGTGGGAGAGCCTTTTGTCGGCTATTCGGATACATTTTCATTCAATCATCCGCAGGGAAGCTGCCCGCGCTGTGACGGGATCGGAGAGATTACAGAACTGGATGTACATAAACTGGTTGATTTTAATAAATGTCTGAATGATCCGGGAGTAATCAATTATGTTGCTTTCGAACCGGGACAGTGGCGTTGGATCCGGTATGCGAACAGCGGGCTGTTCGACCTGAATAAAAAGATAAAGGATTATTCGGATGAAGAACTGGAACTGTTTCTGTATTCGCCGCAGATCCGTTTGAAAAATCCGCCGGAAGGATGGCCGAAGACGGCGAAGTATGAAGGACTGGTTCACAGAATGTACCGCAGTGTTCTGAATTCAGAGGAAGGAAAACTGCATAAACAGATCCTGGATCCCATGACTCGCCGCAGCGTGTGTCCGGATTGCGGGGGTACCCGTCTGAATCCGAAGGTACTTTCGTGCCGGATCAGGGGGAAAAATATTGCCGAAGTGACCGCTATGCCGCTTAAAGAACTGATCGTATGGTTGAATGAAATAGAGTCACCGCTTGCGGCGGATATTAAGCGAACACTCTCTGCCAGAATCCAGGCGCTGATCGATATCGGACTTGATTATCTGACACTGGAGAGAGGACTCAGTACCCTGTCGGGAGGAGAAGCACAGCGCTGCAAGATTGCAAAATACATGAATTCATCTCTTACGGATCTGCTGTATATTCTGGATGAACCGAGTGTAGGTCTTCACAGCCATGATATCGACCGGCTTCTTACAGCCGTTAAAAAGCTCCGGGATGCAGGAAATACAGTCCTGATGGTAGAACACCATAAAGAAATGATCCGGGCGGCAGATTATATTGTTGACATCGGTCCCGGAGCGGGTGCGTCCGGAGGAAATATCCTGTTTCAGGGAAACTATGAGGAACTTTTGAAAAGCAATACCCGGACAGGGGAAATGCTCCGCAGGAAAAGTGGTTTGAAAACATGTGTCCGAATACCAATGACCTGGTATGAGCTTCAAAATGTGACATACCATAATCTGAAGAATATTTCTGTAAAATTACCGCTGGGCGTGATGACTGTGATCGCAGGAGTTGCGGGTTCGGGGAAAAGCTCTCTGATGGAACATTTTGCAGAGACATGTCCGGAAGAACCGGTTTATATCAGTCAGAAAAACATAGGAATCAGTCTGCGCTCCACGCCTGCAACATACCTGGGAGCGGCAGATGAAATCCGGAAGATTTTTGCCGGAAAATGTGGTGTCAATGCCAGTCTTTTCTCCTTCAACGGAAAAGGAAAATGTCCGGTATGTAAAGGAAAAGGCGTAATCGTATCGGATATGGCCTTTATGGATTCCATCGAAACGGTATGCGAGGCATGCGGCGGCCTTCGTTATTCCAAAGAGGTGCTGGAATATGAGGTGGATGGTTATAACATTGCCCAGGTCATGGACTTTACCGTACGTAAAGCTGAAGAATGGTTTGCAGGGACAGAGGTGGCAAAGCTGCTGCATCCCCTGACGCGGGTGGGACTTTCCTATCTGCATCTGAATCAGTCACTGTCCACGTTATCCGGCGGAGAACTTCAAAGGCTGAAACTGGCATCGTATCTGAACAGCAGCGGAAAGATTTTTATACTGGACGAGCCTACCGACGGGCTGCATATGGAGGACATATGTAATATTCTGGAGTTGTTTGATGAAATGACGGATGCAGGAAATTCGCTGTTCCTGATTGAACATAATCTGGAAGTGATAAAGTCCTGTGATTATCTGATCGAACTGGGTCCGGGCGGAGGAAATGAAGGCGGAAAGTTATTGTTCGCCGGTATTCCGGAAAAACTTGTGATTCATGAAAAGTCAGTAACAGCACCATATCTGAAAGAAGACCTGTAAAATGGTTCATGCACGCTTCCGGCACATAGTCCGCAGGAAATGCCCACCTGTGCAATACCTGTGTGACAATAAATGTATAGATTTTTGTGCAAAAGACGCAGTTGTGTGTGAATGAAAATCATGTTACGATAAATAATGCAATGGGGATTATGTAGTGAAAGGCAGCTGTCTTGACTACATAACATGTAGAAAAATCAGGGCAAGAAAAAACAGTAGGAGGAACAGGATGCGCAAAACGAAAATAATTTGTACTTTAGGACCATCAACCGATCAAGAAGGAGTACTGGAAACCTTAATTCAGGAAGGAATGGATGTGGCAAGATTTAACTTCTCACATGGAAGCCACCGGGAACAGAAAGAACGCCTGATCAAGCTTCAGGAGATCCGGGAACGGCTCGGAAGACCGGTTGCCGCTCTTCTGGATACGAAAGGACCTGAGATCCGGATCCGTACTTTTAAAGAAGGAAAGGTTGAACTGGTTGAAGGACAGGAATTTACACTGACATCGGAAGACATTGAAGGAACGAACGAAAAGGTATCCGTAACCTACGAAGATTTATATAAAGACTTAAAGCCGGGAGACAGCGTACTGATCGACGATGGGCTGATCGGCCTGGAGGTTGTAAGTATTGAAGGAAAAGAAATTCACTGCGTTGTCAAAAACGGAGGAATTGTTTCAGATCGTAAAGGCGTGAACCTTCCGGGAGTGGATGTGAATATGCCGTTTATCAGTCCGAAAGATAAAGAAGATATCCTTTTTGGAATCCGGGAAGGGTTTGATTTTATTGCAGCTTCTTTTACACGTACAGCGGAAGATGTGGCTGAGATTCGTAAGATTTTATATGAGAACGGCGGAGCTGATATCGGAATCATCGCGAAGATTGAGAATCAGCAGGGAGTGAATAATATTGATCGCATTATCGAGGCGGCCGACGGGATCATGATCGCCAGAGGGGACATGGGTGTAGAGATCCCGCTGGAAGACGTTCCGATCATCCAGAAGGAAATCATAGCCAAAGTTTACAATGCAGGCAAACAGGTTATCACGGCGACACAGATGCTGGATTCCATGATGAAGAATCCACGTCCCACCCGTGCAGAGACTACGGACGTGGCAAATGCGATTTACCAGGGAACCAGCGCAATCATGCTGTCCGGAGAAACAGCAGCAGGCAAATATCCGATAGAGGCATTGAAAACTATGGTTCGCATCGCTGTAAGAACAGAAAGTGATATTCCATACAATGAACTGTTCAGTGTCCGGAAAAAAGAAGAAAAGAAAGATATGACAACGGCGATTTCCCATGCAACTTGTATGACAGCGATTGATATGGATGCCAAGGCCATCATTACCGTAACTAAGTCCGGTCATACTGCGAGAATGGTGTCCAGATTCCGACCGGGATGTCCGATCGTGGGATGTTCGTCCGATATGCGTACCTGCCGGAAATTAAATCTTTCATGGGGAATTTCACCGGTTCTGATTAAAGAAGAGTATAGCATGGAGATATTATTCCTCCATGCAACAGAAGCAGCCGAACGAGAAGGATTTGTACAGGAAGGGGATGTTGCAATCTTGACTGCCGGTGTGCCGGTAGGACGTCCCGGTAAAACAAATCTGATCAAAGCAATAGTTGTCGGAGAATACTAAAAGAATATTTTATCTTGCTAAAGTAAGCGTGATTTGTTAAAATGATACTAATTTCTTAAAAATGAAATTTGCTGGGGGATGTCTTCTGAAGCTTGGGGGTATGTTTTGGAACATGCGGCAGAATCCGAAGCGGCAGGGGGTATCCTCTTGTTATTTCCGGTATGATATTGAAAATTGGAGGGAAATAAAGTGCTATCGAATCAGATTTTACAGAGAACGATTCATGAAATCGGGGATATTGTGGAATGTAATTGTTCTATTTGGAATATGGAAGGTGCCCTGCTGGCGGCAGTCGGGGCGAAAAAAGCCTGGATTCAGCATGCAGTAGAAGCATTTATCTCGGAGGTCCAGGAGATGGGCTGCATGGCAGAACTGGTGACAGATGAGATAGCGGTCTTTACGGTTTGTGATGAACTGGAGCCGATTTACATTTTTGTGATCGAGCATGAAGATAAACTGAACGGAAGAATCAGTGGGAAACTTTGTGTGAGTCAGTTGGAAAGCCTGATCCGCATGAACAAGGAGCGTATGGATAAGAACCGTTTCATGCAGAATCTGATTCTGGACAATCTCCTCCTGGTCGACATCTACAATCAGGCAAAGAAATTGTCCATTCCGGTGGAAAAGCGCAGAGTAGTCATCCTGATCGAACCAAAGAATCCGGAGGATTCCATCGTCCTCGATATGGTGAAAGGAATCTATACTTCAGGAACCGGCGATTATGTAACCGCAGTCGACGAAGGACATGTGATCCTGATCAAAGCTCTGGAAGAGACAGACAATACCAGAGAGATCCAGCACAATGCAAAGATGTTGGTAGATATGATCAATACAGAAGCAATGGTAAATGTCCGTGTGGCTTACGGAACCATTGTCGAGGAACTGAAAGATGTTTCCCAGTCTTATAAAGAAGCTCAGATGGCGTTGGATGTAGGAAGGATTTTCTATCCGGAAAAAAATATCCTTGCTTACAAGGAGTTAGGTATCGGCCGCCTGATCCATCAGCTTCCGCTGTCACTTTGTGATATGTTCCTGGAGGAAGTGTTCGCAGGAAAAGCAGTGGATCAGTTTGAAGAAGAAACCTTGTCTACCGTAGACAAATTTTTTGAAAATAACCTGAATATTTCGGAGACGGCAAGGCAGCTCTTCGTACACCGCAATACACTGGTGTACCGTCTGGAGAAGATTCAGAAACAGACAGGGCTGGATGTCAGAATATTTGAAGATGCACTTACATTTAAAATTGCACTTATGGTGGCTGACCATGTGAAATTTGTCCGCTCAAAGGAATAACAGGTTCAGATAAATACAGCATAAAAGAGAAGGAGTGTTGACAATGGTGAAAATGTATGATGGTGGTGCGTATCTTGTAAATGGTATGGAAATTATTCCGGACGCACCGGATGCTTTGGAGGCAGTAAAAAGTAAGACAGGAACTCAGATAACGAAGCAGGAAGCTGCACAGCAGACCATGGCGTATGGAATACTGGAGGCACACAATACGTCCGGAAATATGGAACGGCTCCAGATTAAGTTTGATAAGCTGACTTCCCACGATATTACATTTGTCGGAATTATTCAGACGGCGCGTGCGTCCGGCCTTGAGAAATTCCCGATTCCGTATGTGTTGACGAACTGCCATAACAGCCTTTGTGCAGTAGGCGGAACGATCAATGAAGATGATCATATGTTTGGACTTACCTGTGCAAAGAAATATGGCGGTGTCTATGTTCCGCCTCATCAGGCCGTTATCCATCAATATGCAAGAGAAATGCTTGCAGGCGGCGGTAAGATGATCCTTGGCTCAGACAGCCATACTCGCTACGGAGCGCTTGGAACGATGGCAATGGGCGAAGGCGGACCGGAGCTGGTAAAACAGCTGCTGAATAAGACTTATGACATCAAAATGCCGGGTATTGTGGCTATTTATCTTGATGGTGAACCGATCAAAGGTGTAGGACCGCAGGACGTTGCACTTGCAATCATCGGCGCGACATTCGGAAATGGCTATGTTAATAATAAAGTGATGGAATTTGTGGGACCGGGTGTCAGCAAACTGAGCGCGGACTTCCGCATCGGAATCGATGTCATGACTACAGAGACCACCTGTCTGTCCTCTATCTGGAGAACCGACGAGAAGATCAAAGAATTCTACGATATTCATGGAAGGGTCGAAGAATACAAAGAACTGAATCCGGGAGTGGTGGCTTACTATGACGGCCTGGTTTATGTGAACCTGAGCGAGATCCGTCCGATGATCGCGATGCCGTTCCATCCATCCAATGTATATACTATTGATGAGGTCAATGCAAATCTTGCGGATGTGCTTCACGATGTAGAACAGAGAGCACTTGTAAGCCTTGACGGAGCCGTGGACTATTCCCTGCAGAGTAAAGTGGTAGACGGAAAACTTTATGTAGATCAGGGTATTATCGCAGGCTGCGCAGGTGGTGGATTTGAAAATATCTGCGCTGCAGCAGACATCATCAAAGGAAAATACATCGGTTCTAATGAATTTACATTCAGTGTGTATCCGGCAAGTACACCAATCTATATGGAACTTGTGAAAAATGGAGCAGTTGCGACCTTGATGGAAGCAGGAACGATCGTGAAGACTGCATTCTGCGGACCATGTTTCGGCGCAGGAGATACACCTGCCAACAATGCATTCTCCATCCGTCACTCAACCAGAAACTTCCCGAATCGTGAAGGAAGTAAGCTGCAGAGCGGACAGATCGCATCCGTAGCATTGATGGATGCACGTTCAATTGCGGCAACCGCAGCCAACAAAGGCTTCTTGACACCGGCTACTGCAATGGATGTAGAATACAAGAATCCGACCTATCATTTTGATAAAAACATTTATGCAAACCGTGTATTTGACAGTCACGGAGTTGCGGATCCATCTGTGGAAATCAAATTCGGACCGAATATCAAAGACTGGCCGGCAATGAGCGCCCTTCCGGAAAATCTGCTTCTCAAAGTGGTTTCCGAGATTCACGATCCGGTAACAACGACGGATGAACTGATTCCATCCGGAGAAACTTCATCTTACCGCTCTAATCCGCTTGGACTTGCAGAATTCGCACTTTCCAGAAAGGATCCGGCTTATGTAGGACGTGCGAAAGAGGTTCAGAAGGCGCAGAAAGCGATCGAAGCAGAGAACTGCCCACTCGATGTACTTCCGGAAATGAAGCCTGTCATGGAGAAGGTAAATGCAAAATTCCCGGATGCAGGCAGAGGAAATCTGGGTGTAGGAAGTACGATCTTTGCTGTAAAACCGGGAGACGGTTCCGCGCGTGAGCAGGCGGCATCCTGCCAGAAAGTACTTGGAGGCTGGGCAAATATCGCCAACGAATACGCGACCAAGAGATACCGCTCCAATTTGATCAACTGGGGTATGCTCCCGTTTATCACAGAAGAAGATCATACCGCATTGTCTTTCAAGAACGGAGATTATATCTTTGTACCGGATGTCAGAAAAGCAGTGGAAGAGAAAGCATCAGTCATCAAGGCGTATGTTGTCGGTGACGAACTGAAAGAAATCGAACTGAAGTTGGGAGATCTGACGGATGTAGAAAGAGAGATCATCCTGAAAGGATGCCTGATCAATTACTATAGAGGCTAACGAAATATTCAGAGAAAGAAGCATTCCGATTCTTGCGGGATGCTTCTTTTTTAAAAAAAATAGTAACTGTTCAGAACCAACCTCGAAAACACTTCGTGTATCCTCAGTGTGGCGTATCCACCAAATAGATTTGTACAAAAAATATATTTTTCTTGCAACACTTGAACCATTTATTTACTCTAATAAATAGAAGTCGACTTTCAAGGGAGGAGGGAGAAGCGGTGATTGATGTGAAGCAATTCACTGAATTATATAAATTAGTTTACAAAGACATGTATCGTTTTGCACTATGTATGATGAAGAATTCACATGATGCAGAAGATGCGGTCAGCGAATCCGTACTTCTGGCATATGAAAATGTACATAAGCTTCGGAAAGAAGAAGCATTCCGCTCGTGGATTTTCCAGATTCTAGCCAATGTATGTAAAAAGAAATTAAAGGCAAAAGAACGTACCGAGGTGCCGATTGAGGAAGAACATATGTCGGAAGATTTTATAGATCAGATAACAGAAGACGTGAGAAAAGCATTTTTTATACTCTCGGAAGAAGAACAGTTCATTGTGGCACTTTCCGTTTTTGCAGGATATAACAGTACAGAAATCGGGAAAATGTGTAAGTTGAATGCCAGTACAGTACGATCTAAGAGGAAAAGGGCACTGGAGAAAATGAAGATCTTGTTTATGTGATTTGTCTGATAACAAAGACTGTGTGAAGGTATAATAAGAATAATCGAAGGGAGAAAGTGTTATGACAAGACAGGAAAAAGAGATTCTTGATAAGATTGACGATGCAACGAAAGATATAGAAGTCCCGGAAAGCCTGCAGCCGGAGAATATACAAAAACTTCTGGAGAAAAAGAAGGTAAAAAAATGGAAACGATCTTATACTTATGGACTTGTCGCCGCGAGTGTGGCACTGGTCCTGCTGGCAGGAGCAGGGGCTCATTTGCTGAATGGATCTGATAACGGATTGGGAACGATTACGCCAGGAGGAAAGACAGAAAAGAACGGCCAAGATGGATTCCGGATCGATACACAGATCGCAGCGGCGGAAGATTACGATCAGGTTTATGAATATCTGGAGAGCTACAACACGGCCTTAAGGGAAGAAAATGGCAGCTACGGTGGCGGCATCGCGTTGTTTGGAGTGACCGAAGAGGCGAGTACTACTGACAGCGCAGCCGGTATGGATTCGTACAAAACAATGCCGGGAGGAGGATATTCCGATACGAATGTGCGGACAGAAGGAGTTGGAGAAGCAGATATAGTTAAGACAGACGGAACCTATCTCTATGCGCTGAAGGAGAGCGCCATGGAAATCGCGATTATTGATACCCGGAACGAACAGATGAAAATTGCCGGGACGATAAAGGCGAGAGAAAATACACAGATCAGTGAGTTCTATATTGACGGAAAACAGCTATTTGTACTCGGTAATACATCCGATGTGATAATCGACACAGATGAGACGTTTTACGATACAGAAAAGGCGTATCTCGATACGTATGATATTTCTGATGTAAGCAATCCCAAGCTGAAAGCGAGCCTGGAACAGAGCGGACGGTATCAGACTTCACGGTATGTAGATGGATATCTGTATATATTCAGTAACTTTTATGCGTACACGGATGGAGGAAAAAATGACAAAGTGGCTTACGTGCCTCAGGTAAACGGAAACCTGATAGCCGACAAGGACATTTATCTTCCGCCGGCAAAAGCAGCAACCCAGTATCTGGTCGTCTGCTCCGTCCAGGAGGATGACCCGGGAACAATTGTGGATCAGAAAGCCGTACTGTCCGAATTCAGCGAATGCTATGTGAGCGGAAGCAATATCTATGTTTACGAAAATACACGTTCAAGCGTACTTGCAAGAACTGTTTTTGAAAATGCAAATCAGACTCTGATCCGCAGAATTTCATATAAAAACGGTGTGCTCACAGGCGAGGCTCAGGGTAAAATTAACGGTTACCTGAACGATTCCTTCAGCATCGACGAATACAACGGAAATCTGCGTATTGTTGCAACAATTGACGGCGCATCAGAAACAACAAATACCGTCTATGTCTTAAACAACAAACTGGAAATAATTGGGAAAATCACCGATCTTGCCGAAGGAGAAACCATCTACTCCGCAAGATTTATGGGAGACACAGGATACTTCGTGACCTTCCGCCAGACCGATCCCCTCTTCAGTGTAGACCTCTCCGATCCCGAAAATCCGGAAATCATAGGAACCCTCAAAATCCCGGGATTTTCAGAATACCTGCACTTTTACGGTGATAACCTCCTCCTCGGAATCGGAATGGACGCCGACGAAGAATCCGGAGTAACAAACGGCATGAAAATATCCATGTTCGACATCTCCGACCCCAAAGACGTCGAAGAAATACACAAATACACCCTGAAAGAATCCTACTATTCCGACGTCTTCAACGATTACCGCGCAGTCCTCATCGACCACAACAAAAACATGATCGGCTTCTCCGCATACGGCAACCAGGAAATGTACTACATCTTCCAATACGACAAAACCACCGGCTTCAACCTCGAAATGCAAGAAGAAGTCAACGGCAATTCCTGGATGACTGCCCGAGGCATCTACATAAACGACCGCCTCTACATTGTCAAAGGAAACGCCATAGAAAGCTACCAGATCGGAGAATACACCAAAATCGATGACCTGCTGATATAAAATCATCCGGGAGGCGCTCATCAGAGCCGCCCCCGATCACAAACACTCATAAGTCGCTCACCAGAGCCGCCCCCCAAAAAATCACAACCTCAAAGTGGCGCTCGAAGAGCCGCCACCAAAAAACAAAACCTCCCTCGGTGTGACGCTCGCAGAGTCGTCACACCACACCACCGCTGCGCCCCCGCGCCCACAACCTTATTCCCGTCCATCAAAACAATACGTACAAACCTTACAAGTATCCAACCCAATCGATTCGATCAGGTCATCCAGTCTATGATATCTCAGCGAAGTAAAATTCTGAATCCTGCAGATCTCATCCAGCATCTTTGCATAGCGGTCACTGTTCGGATCCGCATACTCACTCAGCACATTGACATCATTGTCACCTTCCCACTCGCGGATAATGCGGCGTGTGATCAGATCAAGCTCGGATTTGGAACGTGAGAAATTCAAATATTTACACCCATACAAAAGCGGCGGACATGCCGGACGGACATGTACTTCCTTTGCACCGCTCTGATACAGAAATTCCGTTGTTTCACGAAGCTGCGTTCCGCGGACGATCGAGTCATCGATAAGAAGAAGTTTGCGGTCTTCAATCAGATCGTGAACCGGAATCAGTTTCATTCGCGCAATCAGATCGCGCTGTTTTTGATTCGTCGGCATAAAAGAACGCGGCCAGGTCGGCGTATATTTAATAAATGGTCTTGCGTACGGAATGCCGGATTCATTTGCATAACCGATCGCATGTGCAATACCGGAATCCGGAACACCGGCAACAATATCAGGTTCCACTGTTCCGGCGTCGCGTTTGGCGAGAAGGCTTCCGCATTTATAACGCATCTGTTCCACATTTACACCTTCATAAGAAGAGGTCGGATATCCATAGTAAACCCAGAGGAAAGAGCAGATACGCATCTTATCGCACGCTGGGCTGACAGTCTCTACGCTCTCCGGAGTGATATAAACGATCTCGCCCGGACCCAGTTCCTTATAATCAGTATAACCAAGATTGATATAAGCAAAACTTTCGAAAGAAACACAATATCCGTCTTCTTTTTTCCCGATTACAACCGGAGTACGTCCGTGAAGATCACGGGCGGCATAGATGCCTTCCGGTGTCATGAGGAGCAGAGTCATAGATCCGTCGACCATAGACTGTACATACCGGATACCTTCTACATAAGAATCACGCATACTGATCAGGGCGGCAATCAGTTCGGTGGCATTTACCTGCCCGTTCGTCATTTCCTGAAAATGCGCATGCCCTTTTTCATATACCAGTTTCATAAGCTGATCAGCGTTGTTGATTTTGCCGACAGTAGTAAGAGCAAAACTGCCGATATGAGACTGAATCAAAAGAGGCTGCGGCTCAAAATCAGAAATACATCCGATTCCGATATTCCCCTTCATATCGTCTACGTCTTTGTCAAATTTTGTCCTGAATGGCGAATTCTCAATATTATGAATTGCACGGTTGAAGCCGTCTTCCCCATGAGTAGCCATTCCTCCACGTCTTGTCCCCAGGTGAGAATGATAATCTATTCCATAAAACAAATCCAGAGTACATTCAGACTTTGAGGCAACACCAAAAAAACCTCCCATAATTAAGTTCTCCTTTCCTGTTTCAAAAAGACACGTAGGAGTATTTTGAACCCCCTACGAAAACAGTTTAACATGAATTTTACAAAATGAAAAATAAAAAATAGGTGATAACTATAAAAAATACAATAATTGGAAAAATCATTTTTGAGATCGATAATCTCCGCCATATTAAAAACTGTTAAATTTGATAAAAAGTATAAATTGAATGAAAAATAGTATACAAATAACTAATTATAAATAAATTTAAAAAATAATTTAAAATAGTATTGACAAATACGGGGTGACGTGGTATTATTTAATCAATCCAAAAGAAAAGAAGTTCCTGACGAGAAAGGGGATTTCAAAAAAGAATATTTTACTAATAAATATCTTTCTTTTATGAATTAAAAATACTCGCCAAGAGTATCGGAAGAGATATAAGAAGAGAGAAAGAGAAGGATTAAAAGAATAATTAGTATTTGAAAATTTGAAAGCTTTAAGAAAGAGAATATATGTTTCATTTATGAGAGTTTCGTAGGTGGAGTGTATAAAATCAAATTTTTAAAATTGAGAATTCATAAATATTAAGAGAAAATTTTAATTTAACTTCTAAAATTTCTTATATAAAATAAAAAAACTTACAGTGTTCAATAAGTAAAAGAAATTTATTTTGAAAGTAACAATTATCTTATAAAAATTTTGGAAAAGAGCATGAAAGGAAGGAGGCTTTGACCGTTGGATATTTCAGAATCTAAAACTCAATATGTTGGTGGTATGGCAAATGAAAGTTCCTGTGAGATGAGCCTTTACCATAGATTATATTCGGCAGAGATTGAAATGATATAAATATATCGGAGAGATAGCAAAAGCCGAATATAGATTAAAATAATAAGATTCAGAATTTGCAGACATATTGAAGAAGAATACCACAGTAATTTAAAGAGTCATAAGATGTGTGAAGAAACATTAGATGACAGATATCAAAGATTTATAAAAGGAAAATGAAGTAAATATCAGTTATAGACGGAATAACATTTTTAAACAAATATTGAAAAAGGCGACAATAATTATTTAAATAGTTATAAATAAGAATAACAAAAGGGTATTTATAAAGAAGTAGTTGGAAATTATAAATCAGATATGAAGGATTAAGATCCGGAGCTTTAAGTTACATATAAATATATAGAAACATAGGAACGGGAATCAGAAGATTCCTCCGATAAATAAGAATTCTACAATTTAATATAATAAAAACAGTCATTACAAAGAAGTAGTGGCTGTTTTTTTGCTTTATAGGAACCTGCGTTTCCGCAGAGCAAAAAACCTCCGAAAAGAAAAGGTTACTATATTTATAAAATTGTAGTATAATGAGAAAGTATAGAAATGGAGGCAAAATATTAAATGGAAATAAAAAAGGCAGCGTTGCTTGGAGCAGGAGCAGTGGGCGCGTATTTTATATGGGGCCTTTCAGAAAAAATGGGTAATAATTTATGCGTCATAGCAAAAGGAGAACGAAAAGAACGCCTGGAAACAGAAGGTCTTATCATCAACGAAAAAAGATATAATTTCCCGGTAAAAGAACCGGAAGAATCCAAAGGAGTAGACTTGCTTTTGGTTTCCTGCAAACAGGAAGCATTACCGGGGATTCTTGATGATGTTAAGAAAATTGTAGATGAGCATACGATCGTAATCAGTTTGCTAAATGGAGTCAGTTCCGAAGAAATGATTGGTAGAGAGATAGGAATGGAACATTTAGTATATTCTGTAATGCGTATTGCATCGGTGAGAACTGGAAACAGGATTACATTTTCAGAAGAACATACTGCCGGAGTTTATATAGGAGAAAAAGGAGAAAGAGAACCTACAGAAAGATTGCTGGCGATTGATAAATTTTTTAATAGCGCAGGAATAAGATGTACGATTATGGAAGATATCATATTGGATATGTGGACAAAGTATGCGGCCAACATTTCCCAGAATCTCCCGCAGGCAATTCTTGGTGTGGGATTTGGCGCATATAAAGAGAGTGAATATGTACATACAATTGCAGAATGTTTATGGAGAGAGGTTGCGCAGGTTGCAAATAAGAAAGGCATTCCGCTGACGGATCGGTTTTTGATTTTCAGGGGAGTTAAAAAAGATGCAAGGTTTTCGACTTTGCAGGATTTAGATGCCGGAAGAAAGACGGAAATTGAAATGTTTGCCGGTGAAATGATACGAATGGGGCGGGAAACTCTAGTGCCTGTTCCGTATTGTGAATACACATATCATTTGATTAAAGCCCTTGAAGAAAAAAATGAGGGGAAATTTGAATATTAGATATTTTTTGACATTGACTACGCTGTATGGTACACTTAACTAGTAAAAAATTAAGAACTTACCGAGGAAAAGTAAGATAATTGTAAGAGGTGAGAAACAGTGGATAAATACGAATATCGCATAAAGACAGAGCAGATGCTCAAATATGCCGAAGAGAAATCCTATAGGAAAGCAATGGAAATTGCCGACACAATTGACTGGCGTAAAGTTAAAAATTCATCCATGCTTTCTACTGTGAGTGAGATATATGAGAATACGGGGGAACTGGAAAAAGCAAAAGAGATTTTGTTCATAGCATATGATAAAGCACCGACCAGCAGAAAGATAGTATATCGTCTTGGTCTGTTGTCATTAAAGGCAAACGAACTGGATGAGGCGATGGATTGCTACGAAGAATTTGTAAAGATAGCACCGAAGGATCCGAACCAGTATATTTTGCGTTATAAGGTTTTAAGAGCGCAGAAAGCACCGATTGAACAGCAGATTGAAGCACTTGAAGATTTTAAACATGCTGAGTATGTTGAGAAGTGGGCTTATGAACTTGCTAAGTTGTATCATGAAGCAGGAATGGTGGCAGAATGTCTGGAAGAGTGTGATGATCTGATTTTGTGGTTTAGTGAGGGAACTTATGTTTATCAGGCAATGGAATTGAAGATGAAATATAAACCGCTCACGCCTCTGCAGCAGGAAAAATATGACAGTCGGTATGCCGGGGAAACTAAAGGGGAAACTCGCAAGAAACCGATGTTCAAGAAGCCAAAAGAACGACCGGCTCCTGACCCGAGAATTGCACAGAAGATTCGCGAGAATGTACATGTGACAGGAAGTATCGATCTTCCGGAGCTGCCGGAGCCGATGGCCGAGATTGTTGCCCCGGATCTTGAAAGCCTGCCGGATGAAAGACCACAGACAGTAAGACATAGAACCAAGATTCAGAACACTTCTGAGATCGCTACCACAATTTCCGGTTCGAACCTTGCGGATGTGCTTAAGGCAGGGGTCGCTATGGCAAGTGGTGTTGATATTACTGCATCGGAGCCGCAGCAGGAGAATATGCAGGTTACCGGGCAGATGAAGATTGAAGAGATTCTTGCCAACTGGGAAATGACGCAGAGAGAGAATGCTAAGATCATTGAAAAGAACGAAGAAGAGAAAAGACGCCAGAGGGCAGCGAAGAAGCAGGAAGAAGAATCTCTTGGAGATACCAAAACGATTCTGGCAGATGATATTAGAAAACTGATGGAAGAGCTGGAAAATGGAATAGAACCTACTGATGAATTGGAAGATGATTCAGAGGAAATCATCGAAGAAGATGATACGAACGTTGAAAATATGGGCAGCATTGTAGAGTCATTACAGCTTGGTGATGAAGACGACGAAGAGTACGAGGAAGAAACCGAGTATGAAGACGACGAGGAATACGAGGAAGAAACCGAGTACGAAGACGACGAGGAATACGAGGAAGAAACCGAGTACGAAGACGACGAAGAGTACGAGGAAGAAACCGAGTACGAAGACGACGAAGAGTACGAAGAAACCGAGTACGAAGACGACGAAGAGTACGAGGAAGAAACCGAGTATGAAGACGACGAAGAGTACGAGGAAGAAGCCGAGTACGAAGACGACGAGGAATACGAGGAAGAAACCGAGTATGAAGACGACGAGGAATACGAGGAAGAAACCGAGTACGAAGATGATGAGGAGTATGAGGAAGAAACCGAGTACGAAGATGACGAGGAATACGAGGAAGAAACCGAGTACGAAGACGACGAGGAATACGAGGAAGAAACCGAGTACGAAGATGAGGACGAAGAGTACGAAGAAGAAACCGAGTACGAAGACGACGAGGAATACGAGGAAGAAACCGAGTATGAAGACGAAGAAGAGTATGAGGAAGAAGCTGAGTACGAAGAAGATGATGAGTATGAAGACGAGTTTGATACGGAAGAAGATTATGATGAACTTGAAGATGAGTACTTGGACGAAAGCGATATTTACGAATTAGATATTGATGCTGCTCTGGAAGCAAAAGCAAAGTCTGAGCAGTCAATTGATTCGGATTTTGCAATCGATTCTGATTTTGCTCTTGAACCGATAGAAGAACCGGAGCCGCGAAAGAAAGAAGCACGACCGAAGAAACAAGACGCTACAGAGGAAGTTTTAGAGATTGAAGAACCTTCTGAGGATGCGATTAATTCCCGTATGAATAAATTCGATACAGGCTTTATTGTACAGGGACGTTATGACTTGAGTGCTACAAGTGAAATCGGTCTGAAGGTCGGACTTACTGAGGAGCAGAAGAAGCTATTTTCCTATTTCGTACCGATTCGAGGTGTGAGTGAACAGCTTGTTGAGGTGCTTGACAACGATAAGAGATGTAAGAACAGATACGGTACTTCAAGAACAGGAAATATCGTTGTCGTTGGTAAAAAGGGAACGGGTAAGACCGTACTTGCAGTTGATATTGTGAAAGCAATTCAGAAACAGCGTAAACTCAAGCAGGGAAAAGTTGCGATCATCACAGGAGAATCTCTGAACAAGAAGGAACTTGGCGGAATTATCAGAAAATTAAATGGCGGAGCACTCATCATTGAGAAAGCAGCGAAGATGAACGCCAGAACCGTAAATGAACTGAATGATTTAATGGAAGAACAAACAGGAGAATTACTGTTTGTCCTGGAAGAACAGAAGAAACCATTGGAAAAACTGTTTGCGGCAAATCCGAATTTCAAAAAGAAATTTACCTCCAGACTGGAACTTCCTGTATTTATCAATGATGAACTTGTAACCTTTGGACAGACTTATGCGAAGGAAAATGGTTACAAGATCGATGAAATGGGCATTCTTGCTCTCTACAGCCGTATCGATATGATGCAGAGAGAAGACCATGCAGTAACTGTAGCAGAAGTAAAAGAAATCATGGATGAAGCGATTGAGCACTCACAGAAAGCAAATGTGAAGCATTTAATGAAGCGCGTTTTCGGAAAGAATAAAGATGATTCTGACCGCGTTATTCTGAAAGAAGAAGACTTTAAACTGTAAAGCAGAATTGCTTACAAGATACAAAGAAAGAAAAAAGAGTTTTGGTATGTGAAAATAGACCAAAACTCTTTCTTTTTCGATGGATTTCTAGTATAATATCCATAATTATATCAACGTATTTGTTAAGAGCTAACCTCGAAAACAGATACCGATCAACTATAGAAGGTGGGAGAATGGCAGTGAAAGAAAAAGAAAAGGAAAAAGTATTAAAAGAATATGAAATAAGTGAACTGGATCAATATTTATTTGGACAGGGAACTCATTATGAGATTTATAAAAAGCTTGGAGCACATTTGGTAAATGACGGTGAGAAGGATGGAACCTATTTTGCTGTCTGGGCTCCGCATGCAAAGTCAGTTTCTGTTATCGGAGAGTTTAACGCATGGGATAAAGAGGCAAATCCGATGAAGAGAAATGACCCGCTTGGAATTTACACAGCATTTGTTCCGGAAGCGAAAAAAGGGGATCAGTACAAATTCTGTATTGAGACATTCAGCGGAGCATTTATTGATAAGTCGGATCCGTTTGCTAACAGTGCAGAGATGCGTCCGGGTACAGCTTCAAAGATTACTGACATTTCTCATTTGAAATGGTCAGACAGTAAATGGATGGAGAAGAGAGCAACGTGGGATTATCATAAAGAGCCGATGGCAGTTTACGAAGCACACATCGGATCATGGAAGCGCCATCCGGGAGAGGATTGTAAAGGATTCTATACATACAGAGAGTTCGCCCATGAAGCAGTAGATTACCTGAAAGAGATGGGATATACCCATATCGAGCTTATGGGAATTGCGGAGTATCCTTTTGACGGTTCCTGGGGATATCAGGTAACCGGATATTTTGCTCCGACTTCACGCTACGGAACGCCGGAAGATTTTGCATATATGATCAATTATTTCCATAAGAATAAGATCGGTGTTATTCTGGACTGGGTACCGGCACATTTCCCGAAGGATGCACACGGACTGGCAGATTTTGATGGAACACCGGTCTATGAATATGCAGATCCCCGCAAAGGAGAGCATCCGGACTGGGGAACGAAAGTATTTGATTATGGAAAGAACGAAGTGAAGAACTTCCTGATCAGTAATGCGTTATTCTGGGTAGAGAACTTCCACATTGATGGCCTTCGAGTAGATGCAGTTGCTTCCATGTTATATCTGGATTATGGACGCCAGAATGGACAGTGGGTAGCGAATAAATATGGCGGCAATCAGAACCTTGAGGCAATTGAGTTCTTCAGACATATGAATTCTATCGTTCTTAGAAGAAATCCGGGCGTGTTAACGATTGCAGAGGAATCAACTGCATGGCCGAGAGTAACCGGTGATCCACAGGATGGAGGACTTGGATTTAGTCTTAAGTGGAATATGGGATGGATGCATGATTTCACGGAGTACATGAAGCTGGATCCATATTTCAGAAAAGGGGCACATAACCTTATGACATTTGCAAGCAGCTATGCTTATAGCGAGAACTATATTCTGGTGCTTTCACATGATGAGGTTGTTCATTTGAAATGCTCTATGTTGAATAAAATGCCGGGACTTGGATTCGATAAATTTGCGAACCTGAAAGTTGGATATGCATTTATGATGGGACATCCTGGAAAGAAGCTTCTGTTTATGGGACAGGAATTTGCGCAGCTTAGAGAATGGAGCGAAGCAAGAGAGCTTGACTGGTATCTTCTTGAAGAGGAAGAACATCAGGCGATTCAGAACTTCTATAAGGACCTGCTTCATCTGTACAGAAAGAATAAGGCATTATTCGAACAGGATGACGTTCAGGAAGGAATGGAATGGATTAATGCGGATGACAGAGACAGAAGCATTTACAGCTTTATTCGCCATTCTAAAGATAATAAGAAGAACCTTCTGTTTGTATGTAATTTCACTCCGGTTGAGAGAGAGAATTACAGAGTGGGCGTATCCCGCAGAAAGCAGTATAAACTTGTTTTGAACAGTGATGATCCGAGATACGGAGGAACAGGAGAAGAACGTCCGAAGGTGTACAAACCGGAGAAGGTTGAGTGCGATGGAAGACCATATTCTATTGCATATAAGCTTCCACCATATGGAGTGGCAGTATTTGAGTTTTAAGTGATATTGTCACTATTCAGAACCCCGTAGAGTTAGATAAAATCCGGCTAACGTGTAAAAGCGTATAGCCGGATTTTTATTATGTCTTACATTTTGGATTTAGAAGGTCATATAGCTCATGACAGGATTTGCGAAAACATCGTAATCTGCGATTGATATGGGGATTATCATAGAAGAAGCAGCACATCCGATGTCCGATTCGGCATTTTCTTTTCATTAACGTATACGCCTCTTGATCAAGTGGTTTATTAAAATATATGCAGTCGTTTCAAAAAGATTCCTATTGGCGCATGGCAATCAGCTTGTGGATCGGATGTCCCAGACCGGAGAACTTCTCTTCGTATTCGGTCATGACATTTCCACGGCTGAGTGTCGGATCATTATGCAGGTCGTAAGTCTTCGCGAGGAGTACCCAGCCTGCCAGGTCGATCTGTTCCAGTGAAAAATCAAACAGATCTCTATTATCAGTTTTAAACTCTACAACTCCGTCATATGCGAGAATCTTATCATAACGTTCAAAATACTGGCGGGAAGTAAGACGGCGTCTTGCATGCCTTGCTTTCGGCCAAGGGTCCGAAAAATTCAGATAAATCTTATCTACTTCGCCGACTGCGAAAACTTCCGGAAGATCCTGTGCATCCATGCAGATGAAGCGGACATTGGACACATCCTTATATTCTTCATCCTGGTCGTAATGTTCCAGAGCACGTACCAGAACGCTGGAATAACGTTCGATGCCGATATAGTTAATTTTCGGATTCTCTTTCGCAAGAGTAAGAAGAAACTTTCCCTTTCCCATGCCTATTTCAATATGGATTGGATTCTCGGAATGCTCAAAGGTTTCTTTCCATGTTCCCCGATACCGTTTTTCATTTTTGATTACCAGAGGATGCGCTGTTAAATAAGCATCGGCGCCCGGTACGTTTCTTAATCTCATAATGCATTTTCTCCTTGTATAGACTGACCTTATTCATTTTACACTATCTGCAGGAAATTGGAAATAGGAAAAACTGAAAAAAGTATAAACTGTTCAAAATCGATTGACAAAATCACAATAATGTTATACAACATATAGAACAAGAGGTGAGCAGAAACAGATATGTAAGAGGATTTATAGAAGGGGAGTGAGAATATGACATTCTGGAAAGTTTCAGAGAACAAAATGAACTGTCTGATCACGAAGGAAGAGATTGAGACACTTGGATATACGATAGAAGATTTGATGCAGAACAAGGAGAGGACGAAAGAATTCCTGAATCTTCTTCTGGAAAAAGGAAGCGAGATCCTTGAGATGAAGATTGACGGAAGCGTTACAAGCTTCTATGGAGCATTTATGCCCGACAGAAGCCTGTTGTTGTCGATTTCCTACGGGGAAGAAGAAAGGCCGAATATGCCGCAGGAAAGTATACCGAAGGAGCTTATCGCAGGGAATGAAGACGGAACATTGTCTTATCAGATTATGTTTGATGATATGGATCAGATGATAGATTTCTGCAGTGCGTATGGCAGCGGCAGGGCATTAGGAAGCAGACTGTATGAGAACAATGAGATTTATTATCTAATGATGGATTTTGAAAATACCGAAGAGGGAAGAAGTGCAGCACATTCGATTGTGACCGCGGAGGAATTCGGCGGAATGGTGGAACAGAATGTGATTTCTGAATTGTTCTTAAATGAGCATGAACGATGCCTGATCAAAGAGTGCGCAGTTGAGAAGCTGTGTGAAATGGATTCATAAAAAAATCGCAAAAATGCTTCTGCAAGCATTTTTGCGTATTCCAGATGACAAGTAAAGGACAAACAGTTCTAACTAACATCATTTTCCGAAGCCGGTTTCGGAAGAGAAGTATAAATATTCTTGATATTTCTCAGTACAAATTGAGTTCGGGTAGAACGAACGCCCCTCTGGTCTTTGACCCATTTATGTATTTCTTCTAAGTGTTCTGAAGAACGACAACAAATTTTTATAAGATAGTCAAAATCGCCTGTCAAATAATAACAGGAAATGATATTGGGGTGTTCCATTATTTTTTCAATAAACGAATCACTAAAGCGCGGATGAGTAAGGCTGATCTCCATAAGGGCTGTCAGATCATTTCCCATTTTATGCTCATCCGTAATGATAGTGTAGGATTCGATAATGCCACTGTTCTCAAGCTTACGTATACGTTCGATGACAGTTGATACAGAAAGGTGAATTTCTTTGCTGATATCAGATGCTCTTATTCGCGCGTTCTTTTTAAGGATTGATAGAATCTGGTAATCCAGTGAGTCCATAATGCCACTTCCTTTCAATAACTCAATTAAGGTCTCACATAGTTATTATGATATAAAAACTGTAGTTTGTCAAAAGATTTTACCTAATTTTGGTAGGAATTAACCTACTGAAACGGTTATAAAAATTTTTATTAAAAATTTGAAAAAAGTACTTGCATTTTTGGAAAAGTGGTTATATAATAAATCTTGCGTTACGGAAGTGACATAAAACAAGCGCCTTTAGCTCAGTTGGTAGAGCAGTAGACTCTTAATCTATTTGTCCAGGGTTCGAGTCCCTGAAGGCGCATTATAAGCACTGTTTTCGATGGCTGTTAGATAGCATCGGGGACGGTGCTTTTTCAGTTGTGCGTTATGAAAAAAGAGTGAGGATCTCCATTTTGGAAATCCCCACTTTTTTGCCCTTTCGTTTATTTGACATTTCAGGCTTAAGAAATTTATTCTTGAAACATCCCGGAATCTTTCAGAACTTCCAACAATTCTTTGATCTCATCAAGACCGATCACGAGAGCCATTCGCACATAACCTTCCCCCTCGCTTCCAAATGCGCTTCCGGGAGTGACAATTAGTCCTGTTCTTTCCATCAGTTCCATGCAGAAATCTACGGAGGAAGCATATCCATCCGGGATTCTTCCCCACACGAACATGGTTCCCTGGCTGTCCGGTATATTCCAGCCGATTTCACGAAGTCCTCCGCACAGAGCGCGGTTTCGGGCTTCGTATTTCAGACACTGTTCTTCTACAAAATCATCCGGTCCTGTGAGCGCTGCGATTGCTGCGTATTGCACAGGAAGGAAGATGCCATAGTCGATTTGGCTGCGCAGGATTTTAAATTTCTCGACAATCTTTTTATTCCCTACAACAAAAGAAATTCTGGCACCGGTCAGATTATAGGATTTGGATAGGGAATAGAATTCTACACCGACTTCCTTTGCGCCTTCAAAAGACAGGAAAGAACGTCCTTGCTTCCGGGTGAAAATGATATCTGAATATGCATTATCATGAATAATAATGATATTGTTTTCTTTTGCAAATGCGATTAAATTCTCATAGAATTCATCGGGAGCGCAGACACATACCGGATTCAGAGGGTATGAGACAATCATGTATTTAGCGCGCTCAAGTACATCTGCAGGGATATGCTCCAGATCCGGGAGATATCCGTTCTTTTCTTCAATTTTATAGTATTCGATATTCGCTCTGGCCATGATTCCGTTCATTTCGAATAAAGGATAACCCGGATTTGGAACGAGAATCGTGTCGCCCGGATTGCAAAGAGCCATTCCGATGTGCGCCATGCCCTCCTGGGAACCGTAGACGGACATGATCTCATCGGAATCAAGATCTACATTAAAACGATGTTTATAGCGGTATTTTACTGCGTCTACAAGCTCCGGAATGTCCCGGAGGGAATATTTATAATTTTCAGGATCCCCGCAGGCATCCTGCATTGCTTTCATGACGTGAGGCGCCGGGGAAAAATCGGGAGTTCCGATGGAAAGATTAAATATTTTTTTGCCGCGCTTCATTAAATCTTCTTTCTTTTCATCAAGCATTGCGAAAACGCCTGTCTGAAACTGATTTACCATATCTGAAAATTGAAAATCCATTTTCCATTATCTCCTTAAGTTTTTTATCATTTGAATAATAACGAAACATTCAGAAAACCAGATCCCCGAAAGAGAACCTGGTTTTTCAAACATTATTGAAGTGTCTTTAAAGCCTGTGCAAGCTGATCCGGACAGGAAGTTGCTTTCATTCCGCAGCGGATTCCGTCCAGACGGGAGATAGCCTCGTCAACTTTCATGCCTTCTACTAAGCTTGAGATTCCTGTCAGATTGCCGTTACATCCGCCTGTGAATGAAACGTTGTGGATTCTCTTTTCATCATCTACTTCAATGTGAATCATCTGTGCACATACGCCATGTGGTCTGTAATCCATGAGTCATACCTCCTAATTAACTTCTCACAGTGCATTATAGCAAAGAGATGAAAAAAAAGCTAGGTTTATAAGGTTAAGTTTGTTATAATAAAATAACTTTATGAAGAGATTTTGGAGGAATTTAAAATGGTAGGTATTATCGGAGCAATGGAAGAGGAAGTTGCACATTTGAAAGAGGCAATGCAGGTCGAAGAAATTGTAGAGCGTGCGGCCATGACATTTGTAAAGGGAAAGCTGGATGGAAAGGATGTCGTCGTTGTACGAAGTGGAATCGGTAAAGTGAACGCAGGTATCTGCGCACAGATTCTGGTGGATATTTTTGGTGTAGACATGCTGATCAATACCGGAGTTGCAGGCTCTCTGGATGCGGCAATCGATATCGGCGACATTGTGATTTCGACAGACGCACTTCAGCATGACATGGATGTAAGCGCACTTGGAGATCCGGTCGGCCAGATTCCGCGGTTGGATACATTTTCTTTCCCGGCAGATGAAAGGCTGGTACAGCTTGCCTCTGCTGCAAATGAAGAGGCTAATCCGGATATCCACACTTTTACAGGAAGAGTTGTAAGCGGTGACCAGTTTGTGTCAGACGGAGCAGTGAAGGAACGTCTTGTGAATCTTTTCCAGGCAAAATGTACGGAAATGGAAGGAGCGGCGATCGCGCAGGCTGCATACCTGAATAAGATTTCGTACGTCATTATTCGTGCGATTTCGGATAAAGCCGACAACAGTTCCACGATGGATTATCCGACCTTTGAAAAGCAGGCAATTACCCATACCGTAAGGCTTGTACATAATCTGCTTGCGAGACTATAGTAAGCCTTACCGACAGATTCTGACAGGAAGAAGCAGCCGAATGTCGGAAAAAGAAGAACGATTAAAGAGTCCAAATCTCTTGATTTACGCTATAATAGTGGCAAATCAAAGAAGGAGGACTCTTTTTATGTTGGAGAGAATCTTAACACAACAGGTGTTTTTCTACTTTGTCGGAGCGGCGATAGGAACTGGAATCCTGGCAAAACTGATTTCCGGCATTTCGTTAAAACGCCTTGTAAAGGCGGCAAGTAACATGGGAAAAAGTAATCATGCGCTTATGAAGCTCGTAAGAGCCAAGTTTGAGCATGCGTGTATGGTGAGTGATAAAGTGCAGAATGTGCGGGCGTTTGTGGACAAGTATGTGTATGAGTATAAGGTGCTGGGGCTTCGTTTCCATTCCTGGCAGCAACTTGAGAAGGTGACGATCTGGCTCTGCGGAATTATAAGCCTTGCCGGTGCAACACTTGCATATTCTGTAAACGGAGCAGGTATTCTGATGCTGCGGTATATTATTGTGGGATCGTCGGGCATGATTGTACTTTTGTTGCTTCGAATTACATGGGACGAAGAGTATCAGCTGAAAATGATAAAAACTTATATGGTGGATTTTCTGGAAAATACGTATGCGCACAGATACGTTAAGAAGAACAGAAAGGAATTCCAGGTTACGGTAGAACCGGCTCCATCTGTAGAAGAGCAGGATACGGAAGAAAAGGATACGAAGGAAAAAATATCCGCACTGGGGCGAGGGTTTAGAAAGAAAAAGGAGAAAGCAGAGGCAGTGCCCGTATCTGCCAGTGTGTATGAGGAGGATGATGATTACAGGAGTCAAAAGAATTTCAGGTCTGATTATGAACAGTACGGAATGCAGGGAATGAGGCGGGAGTACATACCGGAACCGGAAAAGGCAAGAAAAGTGCAGTCTGCGGAGAATGAAACGGTTGAAACATCCAGACAGGATCTGGAGAAGGAGGCGAAGATCAGGGAGATTCTGGAAGAATTTCTGGCATGATGGGAAAGAGCTGGTATTTCTGTAAGAAGTGAAATATCAGCTCTTTTCATATATAGAATTAGGCAAGGACACATAAAAAACACAATTCCCACGCAAAACTTTCACAGTTTTTCATTATACTTTATCATGCCTTATTCGTAATAGAAAGAATAGGTAGTATCCGGACATTCCGGGGCATAGATTAAGAAAAGACAAACAAAACTGGGAGGGAGCGTATTGATTGAAGTAAGGAATCTTGTGAAAAGATATGGTACACACCTGGCTGTGGACCACTTGAGCTTTACTGTGGAAAAAGGGCAGATTTATGGATTTCTGGGCCCGAACGGAGCCGGAAAATCTACGACGATGAATATTATGACAGGGTATCTGGGCGCGACGGAAGGAGAGGTTCTGATCAATGGTCATAATATCCTGGAAGAGCCTGAGTTGGCAAAACAGTGCATCGGATATCTTCCGGAGATGCCGCCGTTATATATGGAGATGCGGGTACGGGAGTATCTGGATTTTGCCGCGGAACTGAAGAAGATACCGAAGAAGGAACGAAAAGACGCTGTGGATCGCGCGGTGGAGATGGCAAAACTCGTGGATGTGGAGGACCGTTTGATCAAGAATCTGTCTAAAGGATATAAGCAGAGAGTAGGACTTGCACAGGCGATTCTCGGGTTTCCGGAAATCATAATTCTGGATGAACCGACGGTTGGACTTGACCCGAAGCAGATCATTGAAATCCGTGAGCTCATACGGGAACTTGCGAAGGAACACACCGTCATCTTAAGTTCGCATATTCTGGCAGAAATCCAGGAGGTCTGCGATTATATCCTTATCATTTCCGGAGGAAAGCTGGTGGCAAGCGATACACCGGATAATCTGGAGAAAATGTTGCAAGGACAGCAGTCTGTAGAGATTCTTGCCAAAGGAACCGAAGAACAGGTGCGAACGATATTGAAGACAATTGACGGAATCAATGCGACGGATATTCAGAATGGTGACGAAGAGGGAACCATCAAAGTCAGCATGATACCGGTAAAGGGAGAAGATATCCGGGAAAGAGTGTTCAGGGCGTTTGCAGTATCTGACTGTCCTCTTCTGCTGCTGTCTCACAGCAGAACGACACTGGAAGATGTCTTCCTTGAACTGACAGATGGAGAGGAGGAAAGTGTAGATGAAGGCGATTTATAAAAGAGAATTAAAATCCTATTTCCAGTCTATGACAGGGTATGTTCTGACTGCATTTATGGTTATCTTTACCGGGATCTATTTTATGGCATATAATCTGAATTCCGGATATCCATATTTTTCATACGTGCTGCTCAGTATTAATTATATATTAATCGTGGCAGTACCGCTTCTTACTATGCGCTCCTTCGCGGAAGAGCGTAAAAGCAGGACAGATCAGATGCTTTTTACGGCACCGGTGCATTTGTGGGAAGTGGTGCTTGGAAAATATCTCGCTATGATCACCGTGTTTGCGGTGCCGTGCGTGATTTTCTGCACATTTCCTCTGATCATTAAGAGTTTCGGAACTGCGTATTTGAAAATTGATTATTTATCTATTTTGATGTTCTTCCTGATGGGATGCGTTTATATCGCAATCGGGATGTTTCTTTCTTCACTCACAGAAAGCCAGATCATTGCAGCGGTCACGACATTTGGAGCACTTCTTCTGGTATTTTTGTGGGGAGGGCTTATGCAGTTTTTGCCTACCTCGAAAAGCAGCGGTATGATCGGAGTTGTGATACTGATTACCTTGGCAGTTGCAGCGGTTTATCATATGACGAAAAACTGGATGATTGCAGGCATTCTTGAGGTGATTGGAGTTGGGACAGTTATTGTTACCAGTTTTGTGAAGGCTGAACTGTTTGAAAACCTTCTTGTGAACTTGATGGGAAAGCTGTATATTACCGAAATATTTGAAAATATTGCATCGAATCATTTATTTGATGTGAGCGGACTGGTAATGTATTTGACATTGATTGCGGTGTTTATTTTCCTCACAATGCAGTCAATTCAGAAAAGACGCTGGAGTTAGGAGGGAGCAGGAATGGAAAAGATTAAGAAAATGTTCAGAAGCGTATCCTCCAAAAACGGTACTTACAGTATCGGACTTACGGCACTGGTTCTGGTGGCAGCAGTGCTGGTGAATCTTGTGGCAGGACAGCTTCCGGAGAGTATAAGAAATATTGACATTAGTGATAATCGTCTGTATGAGATCAGCGATGTTTCTGAAGAGATTCTGGATAAGCTGGATAAAGAAGTGAAGATGACCGTGATCGCAGAACTGGATTCAGTAGATCAGCGAATTGAGACATTTGTTAAGAAATATGCGGCTCTTTCAGATAAGATTGATCTGGAGTGGATCGACAGTGTACAGCATCCATCTGCATTGCAGGAATATGATACAGACGGTGATATTATCAATGTGGAATGCGAAGAGACAGGTAAGAGTACCCAGATTTCATTTGATGATATCATCCAATATGATGAATACAGTTATTATATGACAGGGCAGATGAGTGAAACGGAATTTGACGGAGAAGGACAGCTTACCAGTGCTGTCGGATATGTGACGAGTACTGAGACGAAGAAGATTTACAGAACCAGCGGGCATGGAGAGGGAACGTTCTCAACCTCAGTCAGTGAATTGTTTTCGAAAAATAATCTGGAAACCGCGGAAATTAACCTTAGCATGAATGCAGAGATTCCGGACGACTGTGATCTGTTATTTCTTTATGCGCCGTCTTCGGATATTACAGATGATGAAAAGACTTTGATTGAAGATTATCTTGCAGGCGGCGGTAAGGTGTATCTGCTCCTTGGAGAAGCGGAGGTGGATATGCCGAACCTGGATGCGATCATGGCAGATTACGGACTTAAGCGCGCGGACGGTTATATTGCCGATATGCAGAGATGCTATCAGGGAAATTACTATGCGATTTTCCCACAGCTTACACTTTCCGGAAAGATTGCACAGGGAATTAAAAATGAGATGGTTCTGCTTTTAAATTCCCACGGTCTTGAAGAAGTGGATACGGATGATGATGCATTAACGGTAAGTACTTTTATGCAGACGTCTGCCCAGAGCTACGCCGTGAGAGAAGACGGGGAGAACGAAGGGCAGTATATTCTCGGTGCGGTTGCATCAAAAGTCTGCGATACTGAGCAGGCAGATACGGAAGAATCGGATGAAGAAAATGATGCCGAGGCGAGTGAAGCATCTGAAAAGGCACAGCTTACGGTGGTTGCATCCGATTCGCTGATAAGTGCAGATATTACGGATCAGCTCACGACGCTGGATAATCTGACACTGTTTGTTAACTCTGTGATGAATAATTTTGATGATGTAGAAAATGTTGCGATTGAAGCAAAGAGTCTGAGTGTTGAGCAGAACACACCGGTCCATGCAGGAGCAATCAGTCTGGTGATCATTTTCGTGATTCCGCTTGCAGTATTGGTAATTGGATTTGTGGCATGGATGCGCAGAAGGAAAGCGTAAGGAGGCTGTGAGATGAAGAAGAAACAAAGAACACTCCTTATTCTCGCCGGGGTGATCGTTGTACTGTTACTTGCACTTTTCGGCATGAGAAAATGGAACGAAATAAAAGAAGAAAAAGAAGAGCAGAAGAAGCAGGAAGATAAAATCAGCATTTTACAAACAGAAGGCCTTTCGGCTATTTCTTATGAAGATAAAAATGGCGAGAAAATGGAATTTACCAAATCAGGGGACAGTTGGACGTATGATGCAGATCCTGAGATTCTTCTGAAAGCAGATACCATGGAGAAAATGGAAGAAGCATTTTCGGACATTGAAGCCGTTAAAGAGATTTCTTCACCGGATGAGCTTTCGGATTATGGATTTGATGCGCCATGTTACCGCCTTGGAGTTACGGAAAGCGATGGAACAGAGCATCATTTTCTGATTGGAAATTCTACAGGAGACAATCAGTATTTCATGGAAGAAAACAGTGAAAATGTCTATACGGTTTCTTCGGAAATTACATCCGAGATGCTGTGGAGTCTTACTGATCTTGCCGAGAAGGACAGTTTCATTTCAATCATGGCGGATCATTTCGTCAAGGAAGAAATCACAGCACCGGATGGAACGGTGACGATATATGAAGCATCTGAGGATACCGAGGACAGTGAAGATTCGGATACAGATGAAGCAGATACAGACGAATCAAGTACAGATGAAGAAGATCCGGCTGAAAAGGTTGCAAATGGTATCGCAGGAATGTATTTTACAGACTGCATAGATTATCATGTGACGGATGAGACGAAAAGCGGATATGGTCTGGATGAGGCTTCGCGAACAAAAGTGACGGTGATTTATAAAGATTCTCAGGATGGAGAGAAAGAAAAAAGCATTACATTTTATGTAGGTAAGAAGGATGAAGAAGGAACGTATTATTATGTTCAGTTAGAAGATTCTATCAGGGTGAACCGGGTCCTTGCTGAGAGCATCGAGACGATTCTTCCTTAGAGAAGTTTCTGACGTTTGTTGTAATTCTGTTTTAAAACCGCTATACTAAGGGAAACGTCCGGTATAGCGGTTTTCTTCTGTTTGAGAAGATAGGCGTGACGGATGGGATCGGATTTGACGGGAGCAGAAGAAAGATGAAACGATTATATGATAGATTAGAAGAATATTCCAGGCAGGATTATTATGGATTTCACATGCCGGGGCATAAGAGGAATACAGAATTAGTGGATGCGAAATTTCCATATGAGATTGATATTACGGAAATCGAAGGATTTGATGACCTTCATCATGCGGGTGGAATTTTAAAAGAGGCACAGGAAAGGGCGGCAAGAGTGTTCGGGGCGGATGAGACCCATTTTCTGGTAAATGGAAGTACGGTAGGAATCTTAAGCGCAATCCTTGGAAGCACAAGAAAAGGGGACAAGATACTGGTTGCCCGCCATTGCCATAAATCGATTCATCATGCCATTTATATGAATGAACTGGTGCCAAGGTATCTCTATCCTGCATTTGATGAGGAAATGTATTGGAACGGTGAGATACGTGCAGAAGATGTGCGCACAGCACTGGAAGCAGAACCGGACATCAGGGCGGTGGTGATCGTCTCGCCGAATTATGATGGAGTTGTCTCTGATGTGAGGGGAATTGCCCGAGCTGCACATGAAAAAGGGATTCCGCTGATCGTGGATGAGGCGCACGGAGCGCATTTTGGATTTCATGCCTATTTCCCGGAACGGTCAAATGATCTGGAGGCAGACATTGTGATTCAGAGCCTTCACAAAACGCTTCCCTCTCTGACGCAGACGGCACTTCTTCACATTAATGGAGAGATTGCAGACAGAAAGAAGATCCGGAAGTATCTGGATATGCTGCAGAGCAGCAGCCCATCCTATGTGTTTATGGCCAGTTTGGATGCATGTGTGGATTTTGTAGACAGCGAAGAGGGGAAAAATGCATTTGACATATATGCGCAAAGACTGAAAGAAATTAGGGAAAAACTTCAAATGATGCAGCATTTGAAGCTTCTGGAGGCCGGAAGGTATGATCCGTCTAAAATCGTGATTTCGGTTGTGAATACCAATATGACAAGTCATGAATTATATGAGAAACTCCTAAATGACTATCATTTGCAGATGGAGATGGTTGCGGGAACGTATCTGATCGCAATGACATCTGTTGCGGATACGAAAGAGGGGCTGGATAGGCTTTCGCAGGCGCTTCTGGAAATTGACAGGGAACTGGAAAGCGGGGAAGAACCTTTGGAGATTTCCGGTGAGCTTCCGAGGCTTGTACAGGTTGAAACTCCTTTTTCGATTGCCGAGAAGCAGGAACAGGATATGGGCGAGAGTATTTTGTGGAAACAAAGCGAGGGCAGAATTTCCATGGAATACGCATATTTATATCCTCCGGGAAGTCCGGTGATCGTGCCGGGAGAGAGGATCAGCCGCGAGGCGGTGGAGCTTTTGTCTTTCTATGAACAGCAGAAGTTCCAGATTGAAGGAATTCAGGAAAAGGGAAGAATTAAGGTGCTTAGAAATGAGTAATATATATTATCTGATGGGAAAGAGTTCCTCGGGGAAGGATACGATTTACAAGAGGATCAGAGAACTGCATCCGGAACTTAAGACGATCACGATTTATACGACGCGCCCCATCCGCGAGGGAGAAAAGGACGGAGAAGAATATTATTTTGTAAATGAAGAGACACTTGAGAGACTTCAGAATGAGGGGAAAGTGATCGAGCTTCGCTCTTATGATACGGTGCATGGAATATGGAATTATTTTACGGTTGATGACGGACAGTTCGATCAGGATAAAAAGGATTTTCTGATGATCGGGACTCTGGAATCTTACCGTAAATTAAGGGAATATTTCGGAAAGGAAAAGGTAATCCCGCTCTATATTGAAGTGGAGGACGGAGAACGGCTGATGCGGGCGCTCACTCGGGAAATGCAGCAGAGCAGCCCGAAATATGCGGAAATGTGCAGAAGATTTCTGGCGGATACGGTGGATTTCAGTGAGGAGAATCTGGAAAGTCTGGGAATTACAGAGCGCTTTGAGAACAAGGATCTGGAGGAGACCTTAAGAAAAATTTCAGAAAGAATTCGAGAGAAAGAAGCGAATTAGTCTAGGTATTCGGAAAAAATTATGTTACAATAACTCATATATGGGAATTCATACATTAAAGAAGGTGATATTATGTCAGGATTTAAAGATGTCATAGGACATACTGAGATTATTGAATATATGAGGAATGCTGTTAAGCAGGATAAGGTTTCACATGCCTATATTTTAAATGGAGAGCGCGGTTCGGGCAAGAAGATGCTGGCGAATCTTTTCGCACAGGAATTACAGTGCGAGGAAAGCGGAGATGAACCCTGCAATAAATGTCATTCTTGCAGACAGGCGATCAGCGGCAATCATCCGGACATCATCCGCGTGACACATGAGAAGCCGAATACGATCAGCGTAGATGATATCCGCGTGCAGATTAATGAAGACATACAGGTGAAGCCGTATAACGGCAAATATAAGGTTTATATTGTTCCGGATGCAGATCTTATGACAGTGCAGGCGCAGAATGCGCTCCTTAAGACAATCGAAGAACCGCCGTCTTACGCGGTAATCTTCCTGTTGACAGAGAATGCCGAGAGTCTTCTCCCGACGATCTGTTCAAGATGCGTAATGTTAAAACTGCGCAATATTAAAGATCGTCTCGTGAAGAAATATTTAATGGAGAGACTTGAGATTCCGGATTATAAAGCAGACGTCTGCACTGCATTTGCACAGGGCAATGTGGGAAGAGCAATCATGCTTGCGAACTCCGAGCATTTTAATGAGATCAAGGAAGAGGCGGTTCAGCTTCTGAAGAATATCGATAATATGGAGGTTCACGAACTGTCAGAAGCTGTGAAGAGAATCACCGTTTATAAGATTGAGATCAATGATTATCTTGATATCCTGATGATCTGGTATCGGGATGTACTGATTTATAAAGCAACAAAGAATATAGACAGAGTGATCTTCGGCGAACAGCTTGATTATATCAAGGAACGCGCGAAGAAGAGCTCCTATGAAGGGATAGAGAATATTTTAACCGCAATCGAGAAGGCGAAGACCCGATTGAAAGCGAATGTGAATTTTGACCTGGTAATGGAGCTTCTGTTATTGACAATAAAGGAGAATTAGCCGATGACAAAAGTAATAGGAGTCCGTTTCAGGACTGCGGGAAAGATTTATTTTTTCTCACCGGGAAAGCTTGCGATAGAACGCGGCGACCAGGTAATTGTAGAAACTGCAAGAGGGGTTGAGTTTGGAAATGTGGTGATGGGACCGAAAGAGGTTTCGGATGACGAGATCACTCAGCCGCTTAAGACCGTGATCCGGGTGGCGACAGAAGAAGACCGCAGGACGGAAGAGAAGAACCGGAAGAAAGAAAAAGAAGCATTTCAGATTTGTCTGGAAAAGATTCATAAACATGGGCTTGAGATGAAGCTGATCGATGCAGAATATACATTTGATAATAATAAAGTGCTGTTTTATTTTACAGCAGACGGAAGAATAGATTTCCGTGAACTGGTGAAGGATCTGGCCGCTGTTTTCCGTACAAGAATCGAGCTTCGGCAGATCGGTGTCCGTGATGAGACGAAGATCCGGGGAGGGATCGGGATCTGCGGACGTGAGCTCTGCTGTCATACGTATCTGTCAGAATTTGCGCCGGTTTCGATCAAGATGGCAAAGGAGCAGAACCTTTCATTAAATCCGTCGAAGATTTCCGGTGTCTGCGGAAGGCTGATGTGCTGTTTGACGAATGAGGAAGAGACTTATGAGGAACTGAACAGTCATCTTCCGGCAGTTGGAGATACCGTAACAACGAGTGACGGGCTGAAGGGAGAAGTTCATTCTCTTAGTGTTCTCCGCCAGTTGGTGAAAGTAGTCGTAAATCTTGACAATGATGAGAAGGAGATCCGGGAGTACAAGGTAAGTGAGCTGAAGTTCCGCCCGAGAAAGAGAAAGAACGAAGTGAAGCTTACCAAACAGGAGATGAAGGAGCTTGCAGCTCTTGAAAAAGGCGAAGGAGCGTCAAAGTTAGATGACAACTAATCTAAAGCCGGGGGAACGGCTCGATGATCTACAGATAAAAGGATATGAGATCATTCAGCATCCGGGAAGATTCTGTTTTGGAATGGATGCGGTGCTTCTCAGTGCATTTGCAAAGATAAAACCGGGAGAATGTGTTCTTGATCTTGGGACAGGAACGGGAATTCTCCCGATTCTTTTCGCCGCAAAGACGGAAGGAAAGCATTTTACAGGGCTGGAGATCCAGGAAGAAAGCGCAGACATGGCAAGAAGGAGTGTTTCACATAATCATCTGGAAGAACGGGTAGAAATCGTGACCGGAGACATCAAAGAAGCATCTGCGATTTTTAAACCTTCCTCGATGGATGTGGTGAGCACGAATCCTCCGTATATGATCGGCGGGCATGGGCTTGCCAATCCGAAGAGTGAGAAAGCGATCGCGCGTCATGAGGTACTTTGCACTCTGGAGGATGTGATCCGGGAGAGCGCAAAAGTGCTGAAGCCGGGAGGAAGATTTTACATGGTACACAGACCGTTTCGGCTTGCGGAAATCCTTTCCCTGATGACAGCGGTAAAGCTGGAGCCCAAAAGGATGCGGCTTGTGTATCCTTATGTTGATAAAGAACCCAATATGGTGCTGATCGAGGGAATCCGAGGCGCGAAATCCAGAATGACGGTCGAGCCGCCGCTGATCGTCTATGAGAAAAACGGCAGATATACAAGAGAAATTCTGGAGCATTATGGGATGGACGGATTAGGACATCCGGAAGGATAGACGAAGGCCGGAAAGGAGAAAGCATGGCAGGGACATTATATTTGTGCGCAACACCCATCGGGAATCTGGAAGATATGACCTTCCGGGTGATCCGGACGCTGAAAGAAGTGGATCTGATTGCGGCAGAAGATACGAGGAACAGCATTAAACTGCTGAACCATTTTGAAATCAAAACACCGATGACCAGTTATCACGAATACAATAAAATAGAAAAGGGACAGAAGCTGGTGGAAAAGCTTCTGGAAGGACAGAATATTGCTCTGATCACGGATGCGGGCACACCGGGGATTTCCGATCCGGGAGAAGAGCTGGTAAAGATGTGTTATGAAGCAGGAGTTTTGGTGACTTCGCTTCCGGGGGCAGCAGCGTGCATCACCGCGCTTACGATATCCGGACTTTCGACCAGAAGATTTGTCTTTGAAGCGTTTCTTCCCGCGGATAAAAAAGAGAGACAGGCAGTAATTGAAGAGCTTGCGCTCGAGACAAGGACTATGATTATTTATGAGGCGCCGCACAGGCTCTTGAAGACCCTGAAAGAACTGGGAGAAGCGCTGGGAGAAGACAGGAAGCTGACCGTATGCCGGGAACTTACAAAGAAGCATGAGACTGCATTTGCCACTACATTTGCAGAGGCCATTTCCTATTATGAAGAAAATGAACCCAAGGGGGAATGCGTGCTGGTTGCAGAAGGAAAGAGCAGAGAATCGATTCGTCTTAAAGAGCAGCAAAAATGGGAAGAAATGAGTATTCAGGAACACATGGATTACTATCTGGGCCAGGGATTCGAGAAAAAGGATGCCATGAAACGTGTGGCAAAGGACAGAGGAATCGGAAAGCGCGATGTGTATAAGGCACTTCTGTAGGCTTCGTCAATTTGTACACCTTGTTACAAAAACTTTGTTCAACCCGAACATAGACCTGAAAAGGAATTTTTACTATACTAAATTACAGATAGAGAAAACGGCTCTGCCGTAATAAAAAGTATACAAAAACATTTTAGGAGGAATAAACCAATGGCAAGTTTATCACTGAAGCATATTAACAAAACATATCCAAACGGATTTGAAGCAGTTAAAGATTTCAACCTTGAAATCGAAGATAAAGAATTTATCATCTTCGTAGGACCATCAGGATGTGGAAAATCTACAACACTTCGTATGGTTGCAGGTCTTGAAGACATCACAAGCGGTGAATTAAAGATTGGCGACAGAGTTGTTAACGACGTAGAACCGAAAGACAGAGATATCGCGATGGTATTCCAGAACTACGCTCTGTACCCACATATGACCGTATATGATAACATGGCATTTGGTCTTAAGTTAAGAAAAGTTCCGAAACCGGAAATCGATAAAATGGTTCGTGAAGCAGCAAGAATCCTTGACCTTGAAAGCCTGCTTGATCGTAAACCGAAAGCATTATCAGGTGGACAGAGACAGCGTGTTGCTATGGGACGTGCTATCGTTCGTAACCCGAAAGTATTCCTTATGGATGAGCCTCTTTCAAACCTGGATGCTAAGCTTCGTGGA
>JAXFTO010000082.1:0-5713 GCA_034176745.1 Bariatricus sp.
GTCTGAATCGTATCATTCATCAGATAAATCACCACAATAACTCCAACTGCAAGAACTGCACCTGCAATTCCGCCAAGGGCCGTATTCTTAAGCACACTTGGACTTGATGGACGCGCGGGTGTTACAGCCTCTTCTACAACCTTCGGCTTGTCGGTATCCATAATGTATGCTACACGCTCTGCCGTCACTTCTGCCATGGAATTAGCGATCTCTTTGGCAAGCTTCGGCTCTTCATTCTCCACAGTCATCTTAAGGATACGGGTATCGGACGGGTTCTGGGTCGTGATCATCCCTACCAGCTCTTCATATGTATAATCCAGATTCAGTTCATCAATGACTTCCTCCAATACCGGGCGGCTCTTTGCAAGAACTTCAAAATCAACAGTAAGCTGTGCACCCATCTGAATATCCGCAAGTGAAGTCACGCTGGTTGTCTTCGTCAAAATATATATCTGTGAAGAAGCCGAATACATTGGTGTGATCATCGTCTTCGTTACACCAAACGCTGCACAGGCTCCAACCACAAGACAAAGAATAATCGCCCATGCTTTCTGCAAAAGCACCTGAAAAAGTTCCAGTAAATCAATTTCCATCTCATCCTCTGCCTGAGGACTCATTCTGTTAAAATTCGCATTTTGTACATTTACTTGTTTTGCTTCACTCATTCGTCTGCTCCTCTTTCTCTTTCTATAAAATCATGAGTTCTGTATCTGTTCTCTTTCCTCATCTGTAAAAGCCCCATTTTGTTTCCGTCTATATATAATACTAAATTGTTTTTCACAAGTCAACATCTTTTGACAAATGTATGTAGGAATAAACATTTCTCACTGTTTTTTTCTCTTCCGGGCAAAAGTAAAAGCTCCCAACAATAGTATTGCGGCAGCTGTAAATATTATTTCCATTCCTGAGACCATTTTCTTCTCTTCTTCCGCCGACTTTATGGTCTCTGTCTGAAAATATAGTGTATATTCAATCTCATGTGGCTTTTCCATTGCCGTCGTATCTGCAATGACCGGCATCTTCTGGTCATAGACATAGACGGGAATCTCAAAAATGGAATTCCCGTCTTCATTGATTGGAAGAAACTTTTCTTCATTCACTATCATATAATCATAATGCTCACTGCTCCAACAGATCCTGGCAGTTGCCACACCATCTTTTACAGTGATTACCGCAGGAGAATCAATGGATGCTCTCCCGGTTCCGCCTTCCATAATTACTTCAATCGTATAACTTCCGTCCTTATTGTCCAGCTTTTCAGGTTCAACCGGAAATTCAAATTCACTTTCATCCTCCTGATCCTGTTCCTGCATTTTCCGAATCAGTTCTTTCTTTGCCGCTTTTTCAGCTTCTTTACTATCCGCCATATCGCTTCTCCCAATTTAAGATTCAAGAACCGCTATGGAAGCAGCTCCCGAACCATTTTCTCATCAAAAGTTACCGAATCTACGTGATTGACTTCAATCTGATATAGCGCATTCGCCGCAAGATGTTCTGCAGCCTGCTCCAGATCACGGATACCGCTGGTATTCTTGTAAATATCCATCACCGCGTCGAGCCCTTCCGGCGTCAGTACACATTCGTTGTCATACATACCGATCCGCTTCATGACTTTCGGCAGTGCAAATCTTGAGAAAATGATCTTCTTTTCTTCCAGTGTATAATCCGGGATCTCGATCACCGCAAATCTTGACATCAAAGGCGCACTGATCTGATCCCTATCATTAGCCGTCGCAATTGGATAAACACCAACCGTCGGTATCATGCATTCAATATAATTGTCCGTAAATCCCAGGTTATCCAGAAGCGTCAGGAGCACATCCGCCGGATTCCCGTTTCCTTTTCCGGAAGCCGCTTTGTCCAGCTCATTGATGATAAATACCAGATTCGACTCCCCTGCCATGGCGAAGGCTTCCATGATGATTCCCGGCTTTGCATTTGCATAGATACGGGAGCTGCCGGTGAGCTGCTCCGGATCATTGATCGAACTCATATCCAGCGTTGTCCACGGAAGTTTTAAAATTCTTGCGACCGCGTAAGCAATCTGGGACTTTCCTGTTCCCGCAGGACCGATAAGAAGAAGTCCGTAAGCCGGAAGTGTGTGCGTTCTGTTGATCTGGATGATCGTCTCGATGATTCTCTGTTTCACCTTTTCCATACCATAAAGTTCTTCATCCAGTATACGGCGCGCCTCATCCACATCGATTGCTTCAAAATAATTGCTCTTCCACTGTACATTCATCATAATAGAGAGAGCTCTCTGCGCATGACGGCGTTCTTCCTGAGATACCTCATTCGAACGTGCAACAGCAAGATTTCTTCTAGCCCAAAGCCGAATATTATCCGGAAGTGTCCTTCCGGCACAATTCATAAAATCCGTGATGCTCTGAAGACTGGTAAGCTTCATACTGTCCCCGTCTTCCTCGTGATCCTCATCTATCACTTCTTCAGACGGTGCATGACTGGAAAGAAGACGCTCGATCATAAACTGGAGAAATCCGTCCTCTGCCGACAGTTTGCTTCCTCCACCGAAAGCGATCTCTCTGATCTTATACACTGCATATCCGTCCGTGGTATCCGCACCGGAAAGCCGCACACTGATATGATTCTCGCCGAGCCATTTGATAAGGCTTACGAAACGGGCATCAATCTTCAAGATATCCGCACTCACTTTTTCTTTATCTTCATTTACCTCAAATGCAGTACGCTTCACCGGATTCAGGAACATACCGCAGGTATGATGCTTCAGCTTTCCTTCGGAATTATCCAAAACGAGAATCGGGTGTTCCGGCGAAGTCTCGGAAATATTCGTACGAAATACGGTGTAGGTACACTCAGAAACCTTCGTCTTTTCCGGTGCGTTGTTAAAATCAAACACTGGCATGCCAAAGCGCCCCCTTTCTTTCATCTATCACATTTATTCTACAGTTACACTCTTTGCAAGGTTTCGTGGCTTATCTACATCAAGCCCTCTTGCAACACTGACATAGTATCCCAGAAGCTGCAGCGGGATCACGGCCAGACTTCCCACAAAATGTTCATCTACCTTCGGAACATACACCGTGAAATCTACCTGGTCTTCCGTCTCGTATTTCCCATAAGTAGTAAGTCCAAACAGATAAGCTCCACGGCTCTTGCATTCTACCATATTACTGATTGTTTTCTCATACAAATCACTCTGTGTCAGGATTCCGATCACAAGTGTTCCCTCCTCGATCAGGCTGATCGTACCATGCTTCAGTTCTCCTGCCGCATAAGCCTCACTGTGTACATAGGAAACTTCTTTTAATTTCAGACTTCCTTCCAAACCTACTGCATAATCGATTCCACGACCGATAAAGAACACGTCATGCACATTGGCGTACTTTGAAGCAAACCACTGAAGGCGCTCTTTGTCTTCCAGTATCTTCTGGATCTTCTCAGGAATCGCTAAAAGTTCAGAAATATAATGGCTGTACGTCTCTTCTGTAATCATACCGCGTACAAAAGCAAACTGTACTGCCAGCAAGTCCAGAGCCGCAAGCTGTGCACTGTATGCCTTCGTCGTTGCCACGGAAATCTCAGGTCCTGCCAGCGTATAAAGTACATGATCCGCTTCTCTTGCAATACTGCTGCCAACCACATTTACAACAGCTAAGGTTTTTATTCCCTTTTCCTTCACCATTCTGAGAGCCGCCAAAGTATCTGCAGTCTCTCCGGACTGGCTTATTACAACCATAAGCGCCTTATGATTGAGCGGTAACCTACGATAACGGAATTCTGATGCCAGCTCGACACGGACAGGAATCCGGGCCAGGTCCTCGATCACATACTGGACCTCCATTCCCACATGCCATGCAGATCCACATGCCACAATATAAATCTCCTCGATTTCTTTGATTTCTTCCTCGGTAAGTCCGACTTCGCTTAAATCAATTCTTTTCTCTTTGATAAAAGAATGGAGCGTATCATTTACCGCTTTCGGCTGTTCATGAATTTCCTTCATCATGAAATGTTCAAATCCGGCCTTCTCAGCCGACTCTGCATCCCATTTGATCTCTGTTGTTTCTTTTTCAATCTCATCACCATCGAGATTATAGAAATGTGCTTCTCCCGGTGACAGCCTTGCAAACTCCAAATTGCCAATGTAATATACGTTGCGGGTATATTTCAAAATAGCCGGTACGTCGGATGCAACATAGGTCTCCCCATTTTCAATACCGATAATCATCGGGCTGTCTTTTCTTGCAACCCAGATTTCACCCGGATAATCCTTGAACATCAGCTCAAGTGCATAAGATCCGCGCACACGAACCATGGTCTTCGCAATCGCATCGATCGGTCCCATCTGATATTTCTTATAATAGTAATCCACCAGTTTGATCACAACTTCGGTATCTGTCTGGCTGTAAAATGTATAGCCTTTCTTCAGAAGCTTTTCCTTCAGTTCCACATAATTCTCGATGATTCCGTTATGTACCCCGACAACTTCCGCTTCAACTTCACCAGAGCCTGTACCTGTACAGTTGCCTGCAACATGAGGATGAGCGTTCGTCTCACTTGGTTCCCCATGAGTTGCCCAGCGTGTGTGTCCGATACCGCATGTACCTGCGAGTGCTCTTCCGCCATCCGTCTTCTCTGACAGATTGGAGAGACGGCCTTTTGCCTTCACAACCTCAGCCAGCTTCTCCCCGTCACGGACAGCAAGCCCTGCTGAATCATAACCTCTGTATTCCAATTTAGAAAGTCCATCCAACAAAATCGGTGCAGCCTGCTGCTGACCGGTAAATCCTACGATTCCACACATAATTTAAATTTCCTTTACTTTTTTCTCATTTATATAGTTACACTAATAAGAATATTATATACCACAAAACTCGACTTTCCGCAACCCCTCAAAAAAATATGCGCCTCTCCAAAGGAGCGACGCATATATGTAAAAATGAAGTATAGCACTTCATCTTTAGATCTGACAGGCTTATTGTAAACGCCTATTTTTATTATTTGTTGTTTTTTAACCATTCTGTTGCACAGTGTGCAAGGCAGCTTGTTCCAATTGGACAAACATCTTCATTGAACAGTGCTTTTGGATTATGAGCCGGATACATTCCACGTTCATCTGTGTATCCTGCTGAAAGATACATAAATGCACTTGGTACTTTTTCAGCAATGCTTGCGAAATCTTCAGATGCACTTGCGGAGATTCCCGGATAAGGCATTGCTCCCGGAATATTTAATTCCTTCATCAATGTAGTACCGATATATCCATGGGTTTGCAGTCATTCACTTACTTTTCGTATTGCTCAATTATGCAGCTGTGCTCTTTACTATCAGTGTCATAGCTAATCCCCACAAGCAATATTTCGCCGGTATAATCTGTAATAGAATCCGGGTACTTTCTTTCTTTGATCTGCTTCAATGCTGTATGAACATCCTTATTCCATTTCAGTTCAGCGACAATAGCAGGATAATACTTCTTGTACTCCGGTTTCGGAATGAAAACAAAATCCGCAAACCCACGTCCTACCGGCAGTTCCCGGATTGGCTTAAAATAGTGTTGCATTGCACTGAGATATGCTATCGCCAAAACGCTGCTCAGTGAATTCTCATTGTTATACTGGATCGAGGACACATAGTCTGTGTGGATTTTTTCGATGCCAGCTGCCACTGCTTTTTCGTCCAAGTTCAGCGTGGCGTTTAAAAGTCGCTCAGATTCCCGTTGAAAAGTAATCAG
>JAXFTO010000083.1:0-19554 GCA_034176745.1 Bariatricus sp.
GGGCTGAAAGCCTGTTGGATACAGATTCATATTGCCCGGAAGGTGAATGCTAACACATAAGACAGCGGTGTGCCGGATATTACGGTATACCGCGTTTTTGTCTCAGAAAATGTTTTTAGGATTTCGAGAGCACAAAGTGCGAAGAAATCCGTGTATCATAGGGGGCGAAATACCTTTTGACCCCTACATCATAATATAGTAGTATACGACAAGGACAGGTGAGACGATGAAAGTTATTTTTGCTACGGGTAATAAGAATAAAATGAAAGAAATCAGGATGATTCTGGATGGACTTGGAATGGAAATCCTTTCCATGAAAGAAGCTGGAATAGACGTGGATGTAGTGGAGGATGGAAAGTCTTTTGAAGAAAATGCTATGATCAAGGCAACTGCAATTGCGAAAATTGCCGGAGAGAAGAATATGAATGCTATCGTGATGGCGGATGATTCGGGGCTTGAGATTGACTATCTGAATAAGGAACCGGGGATTTATTCGGCGCGTTATGCCGGAACAGATACTTCTTACGATATTAAGAACAGTCTTCTTCTTTCACGTATGAAAGGAGTTCCGGACGAAGAACGTACTGCCAGATTTGTGTGTGCAATCGCAGCGGTATTTCCGGATGGAAGCCGTGAAGTGGTAAGAGGAACCATGGAAGGAAGAATCGGGCATGAGATCGCAGGTGAGAATGGGTTTGGATATGATCCTATTTTTTATCTTCCGGAATTTGGATGTACATCGGCAGAATTATCACCGGAAAAGAAGAATGAACTGAGTCACAGAGGAAAAGGACTTCGCATGATGCGTGAGATAATGGAGAAGAAATATGAGAGTTCTGATTGTGAGTGATACCCATGGAAGACATTCGGCATTTGAGAAAGCTCTGAATGAGGCGGGAAAAATAGATTATCTGGTCCACCTTGGAGATACCGAGGGGGGAGAAGATTACATAGAGGCTGTATGCGGATGCCCGGCGTATGTGCTTGCAGGAAATAATGATTTCTTTTCGGATTGTCTTAGGGAAATGGAGATTATGTTTGGACCTAAGAAAGCCTTTATGACGCATGGTCATTACTATTATGTCTCTCTTGGCCCGGAACGTATTGTGGAAGAGGGAAAAGCGAGGGGCGCTGATATCGTGATGTTTGGACATACGCATAAACCATTTCTGGAGGAGATTGACGGAATGACAGTCCTGAATCCGGGGAGCCTTTCTTACCCGAGACAGGAAGGACGAAAAGGAAGCTATATCATCATGGAAATGGATGGGAACGGAGACGCCAGATTTGAAATAAAATACCTGGAAAATAAAAAATAAAACTTTTTAAAATTTGTTGTTGACAATTAGAGAATCATATACTATAATAGTTCTTGCGTCACGGGTGATGAGATAAATTACTGAGACGTAAGATAACTTCGGGGTGTGGCTCAGCTTGGCTAGAGCGCCTGGTTTGGGACCAGGAGGTCGCAGGTTCGAATCCTGTCACCCCGATCGGTCATGCGGGTGTAGTTCAATGGTAGAACACCAGCCTTCCAAGCTGGATACGTGGGTTCGATTCCCATCACCCGCTTTGGCAAAAAGCCATATGTGTTTGTAGCTCAGTTGGATAGAGCAACGGCCTTCTAAGCCGTGGGTCGGGGGTTCGAATCCCTCCAAGCACGTTTTACGGTGGGTATAGCGCAGTTGGTTAGCGCGCCAGATTGTGGCTCTGGAGGCCCAGGGTTCGAATCCCTGTATCCACCCTTCCATTTATATAAGAGTGAAAAAAGGCAAGCAGAGATGCTGGCATTTTTTTTATCATAAAATGGAATTATATTGGGTCATCGCCAAGCGGTAAGGCACAGGACTTTGACTCCTGCATTACGTTGGTTCGAATCCAACTGGCCCAGGTAAGGGCGTGTAGCTCAGTCGGTAGAGCACTTGACTTTTAATCAAGTTGTCCGGGGTTCGAATCCCCGCACGCTCATGAACCGAAGCAGGATATGTTTCGGTAGCGAGCCTTAATATGCGGATGTGGCGGAACTGGCAGACGCGCCAGACTTAGGATCTGGTGGGCAACCGTGCAGGTTCGATTCCTGTCATCCGCAGTTTAGTCGTGATTCTTTGTATCATCAAGGGGTTGCGACTTTTTTCATGTAACAGTTCAGCCATGCACGAGAGCCTTAGCTGCATATGCAGCGGGAAAGACTGCGAAGCAGTCGGCTCGAGCTTTATGGCTGAACTGTTACGAATTGATACTGTTTTGCCTGCTTAAAACTTGACTTCATTAGTTAAACGTTGTATAATTTATTCCATGAGATTTTATGATTTAGCGCGTTGAAGCGCTACGGTTTTATTTGGAAGAGTAAAACTGAAGACGGGAGGAAGAAGTATGAAATTGAAGAAATTACTTGCAGTGTCTCTTGCAGCTGCAATGACACTTGCAATGGCTGCATGTGGCGGTCAGGAGAAAACAGAAGATGCAGGAACAGCCGGGGACGCTGCATCTGATTCAGCAAAGGTTTATAAGATTGGTATCTGCCAGCAGCTTGAGCATCCGGCACTTGATCAGGCAACACAGGGATTTGAAGATGCCTGCAAAGAGAAGTTTGGGGAAGAGAACGTAACATTTGATCTTCAGAATGGACAGGGAGAACAGGCTAACTGTGCTACAATCGCGAATAACTTCGTAGCAGATAATGTAGACCTTATTCTTGCAAATGCAACAACAGCACTTCAGTGTTCAGCAGCAGCGACAGACAGCATCCCGATTCTGGGAACATCTGTTACCGATTATGCGACAGCACTTGATATTACTGACTGGTCAGGAGCTACAGGAATGAACATTTCCGGTACCAGTGACCTCGCTCCGATCGATGAACAGGCCAAGATGATGCTTGAACTTTTACCGGATGTTAAGACAGTCGGTATCCTCTATTGTTCAGCAGAACCGAACTCAGCATATCAGGCAAAATTATTTACTGAAGCTATGGAGGCAGAAGGTGTGGCATGTAAAGAGTTTACAGCAGCTGATTCTAATGAGATTCAGTCCGTTGTGACATCCGCTATTGAAGAATGTGATGCACTTTACATTCCTACAGATAATACAATGGCAGGAAATACAGAAGTAATCAATAACATCTGTCTGCCGGCAAAGAAACCGATCATCGCGGGTGAACAGGGAATCTGTTCAGGATGTGGTATCGCAACATTATCTATCAGCTACTATGATATCGGATACAGAGCTGGTGAAATGGCATACGAAATCCTTGTAAACGGCGCAGACGTATCTACGATGGACATCGAGTTCGCACCGGAAGTAACCAAGATGTATAATCCGACAATCTGTGACGAACTTGGTATCACAATTCCGGATGGTTACGAAGCTATTGAAGAATAAAAAGTTGTAAAACGGAATCTTATTTCCGGTCAGGGCTGCCTCACCAGACAAGTGGGTCTGGAGGGACAGTCCTTTCTTGGAAATTGGAAATAAATTAAAAAAGGCGAATTTTTCTGAAAATCAAAGGGAAATGAGCAAAAAGAAAGGAAAATAATATGGCAACAACATATTTTGCATCTCTGGATCCGATGTCTCTGGTGCGGGCTCTTCCGGGAAATGTTGCGCAGGGAGTAATTTGGGGGATTATGGCACTTGGTGTGTATCTCACATACCGTATTCTTGATTTTGCCGATCTGACGGTCGACGGTTCACTTGCAACCGGAGGCGCTGTGGCGGTTATGCTGATCCGTGGAGGTATGGATCCGGCACTTGCGCTGGCGTTTGCGTTCCTTGCCGGTATGGCAGCAGGATTTGTGACCGGAGCGTTACATACTGTATTTGGAATTCCGGGTATTCTGGCAAGTATTTTGACACAGATTGGTTTATATTCAGTCAATCTTGGAATCATGGGTAAGTCTAATCAGGCTATCAATGTCATGCAGTATGACCTGGTAGCATCTCTTAGATACGTAACCGGAGAAGGAAGTCTGTTCTTCTTCATTAAATTAATCGTATGGGCTCTGCTTCTGATCGCAGTAATCTACTGGTTCTTCGGAACAGAACTTGGAGCTTCTATCCGAGCAACCGGATGTAATAAGCAGATGGCAAGAGCACAGGGAATCAACACAGGATTTAATACTGTATTAGCACTTATGATTTCCAATGGGCTTGTAGGACTCTGCGGAGGGATTTATGCGCAGTATCAGGGAGCTGCCGATGTAAACATGGGACGTGGAGCTATCGTAATCGGACTTGCAGCAGTTATTATCAGTGAAGTACTTTTCGGTAAATTATGTGAAGGTAAGAAATTTTCATTTGCAATGACATTAGGTGCGGTTTTCTTTGGTGCAATTATTTATTATATTGTCATTGCATTTGTACTTTGGCTGAAAATGCCTTCAGATTACATGAAGTTGTTCTCGGCAGTTGTAGTTGCATGCTTCCTTGCAATTCCTTATATGAAGGATACGTACTTTAAGAAACGGAGGACTGCATAATGGGATACTTACTTGAAATTCAGGATATACATAAGACATTTAATCCGGGAACGATCAATGAAAAAGTGGCTTTAAACGGAGTGAATCTGAACCTAAATCCGGGAGATTTTGTGACAATCATCGGAGGAAACGGAGCTGGAAAATCTACAACACTGAATGCGATTGCAGGTGTGTGGACGGTAGATCAGGGAAAAATCATCATTGATGGTGTGGATATAACCGGACTTTCAGAGCACAAAAGAGCGAAGTACCTTGGAAGAGTATTCCAGGATCCGATGACAGGAACGGCGGCGACGATGTCAATTGAGGAAAATATGGCGATTGCTGCAAGACGTGGGGAGCGCAGAGGACTTGGATGGGGAATCACAAAGAAGGAAAGAGAGCAGTATAAAGAAGCACTTCGCGAACTGGATCTTGGTCTGGAAGAGAGACTCAGCAGTAAAGTGGGACTTCTTTCCGGAGGACAGAGACAGGCCATCACGCTTCTTATGGCGTCACTTAAGAAACCGAAGCTCCTTCTTCTGGATGAGCACACTGCAGCTCTGGATCCGAAGACTGCTGCAAAAGTACTTGCAATTTCAGATAAGATCATTCAGGAGCATCAGCTGACAGCCATGATGGTAACACATAATATGAAAGATGCGATTGCACATGGAAACAGGCTGATCATGATGCATGAGGGAAAAATCATTTATGATGTCTCCGGTGAGGAGAAAAAGAAATTACATGTATCCGATCTTCTTGCTAAATTTGAAGAAGTAAGCGGCGGAGAATTTGCAAATGATAGAATGATGCTGTCATAGTCCTACATTTGGCAGTATGTGGACAACCAAGGAGATATGAAAAAGGGGCTGTTGATAGAATAGTCCCTTTTTCGTTGATGAATCGGTAACAAGATGGTATAGTATATCAGATGAAAGAAATATAACGCAGGAGAGTTAGTGGATATGAGGATATTAAGCGTAACAGCTCAAAAACCTGACAGCACCGGAAGTGGTATTTATCTGACAGAGTTGGTGCGAGGGTTTGATAAAATGGGGCATGATCAGGCTGTCATTGCCGGAATTGGACGGAAAGATGCCATGCGTTTTCCTGAGAGTGTGGAATGCTTCCCGGTATATTTTGAGTCCGGTGAACTCCCATTTCCAATTGCGGGAATGTCGGATGAGATGCCGTATAGAAGTACCAGATATTCAGATATGACGGATGTGATGACAGAACAGTTTATGAGTACATTCCGTGAGCAGATACGTTATGTTGTGAAGCGGTTCAAACCGGATGTGATCTTGTGTCATCATTTGTATTTTCTGACGGCGATGGTTCGCGAGCTTTGCCCGGGAATCCGTGTCTATGGAATTTCACATGGATCTGACATCAGGCAGATTAAAAAAAATTCATGGCAGAGAGCATACATTAAGGAACAGATCCGCAAGCTGGATGGCATATTTGCGCTTCACAAGGAGCAGAAGCTGGAGATCAGTGAGTATTATGAGTGCCACAAAGAACTGATCGAAGTCGTTGGGACGGGATATAACAGCGAAATTTTCTGCATTGACAAAGAGAGACAGAAGCAAAAGAAGGCTGACAGATTGAGAGTTATTTTTGCAGGAAAGATTTCCGAAAAGAAAGGTGTTAAGAGTCTGATTCGCGCGATGGCTAAGGTATCTGAGATTCAGGAGAAAAATGGAAAAGATACAGAACTCGTGCTTGCAGGAGGATATGGGGAAGAAGAGGAATTCCAGACGATTCTGCAAATGACGAAGGAGTGCCCTTGTCAGGTTCGTTTCCTTGGAAGACTTGCGCAAAGAGAACTCGCGGCAGAGCTGAACAGAAGTGATGTCTTTGTGCTTCCGTCATTTTATGAAGGCCTTCCTCTGGTTGTTATTGAAGCACTGGCATGTGGGCTTCACACAGTTTGTACAGAACTCCCGGGAATCGGTCCATGGCTTCAGGAGAATATTCCGGACAACGGTGTGGTGCTTGTAAAGCCGCCGCGGATGGCGAACGAAGATGAACCGTTGGAAGAAGACCTTCCGGAATTTGAAAGTAAGCTTGCCGAAGCAATCTGTAAGGCAGAGAAAATGCAGCTTCCGGATGAGGAAGAATTGCAGACTCTATCATGGGACGGTTTGTGTGATCGCCTGACAGAATTGATGCGGTAAAATATATAGGACCAGGGGCAAAAGGTCTTATAGAAATAACGAATAAATCACGCTCATACATTGTAAATATCGATTAGTAAGAAGAACTGGTTTCGTGGTAAGATAGATTCTAGATAATGAACGGAATTAATTGGGATTTGGGCAATTAAGTATGGAGGGAACCAGATGTTTATTGATATGCATATGCATGAGATGAGAAATTCCAAAGACAGTTTTCTAAAACTGGAGATTATGGTGGAGTTGGCGAAAGCAAGAGGATTAGATGCAATCTGCATTACAGACCATGATAATATGGGAATCAAAGAGTTTGCAGCAGAGTATTCGAAGAAGACAGGTTTCCCGATTTTTACAGGGATTGAGTTTTTCTCGCTACAGGGAGATATTGTAGCCTTTGGAATAGAGGAATATCCGAAGGAAAGAATCCCGGCGCAGGAGTTTGTTGATCTTGTGAAGGCGCAGGGCGGTATTTGTTTTTCTGCGCATCCTTTTAGGAATAACAACCGCGGTCTTGAAGATAATCTGAGGGCTCTTCGGGGATTGGACGGAGTGGAAGTGTTAAACGGAAGTACGCTTTATGAGGCGAATCTTACGGCTGTCAGATATGCTAATATGCTGAATCTTGCGACACTTGGCTCCAGTGACTGTCATGTACCGGAAAAGCTTGGGCTATATGCCACTTATTTCCCAAGGAAGATAAATACTGTGGACGATTTGATTCAAAGTGTGAGACAAAGGGAATGCCGTCCGGTGTATTATGCAAATGGAGCCTACCATCTCTGGGATATGGAAAGTCCGATCGATGCACCGTTTGTCATTCAGGATGCAACGATGGCAGTGTGTATGGGATAGGAAGAAAGTATTTTTTTGAGTACAGTTTTATTTCGTATTGAAAGTATTGTTGTTAAAGAGTATGATGGAAAAGATGAATAAACAGATAGAGAAATAAGCCGGGAGTTTTACTTCCGGCTTTCAAAAATCCTGCTGAAGGGATGTTAAGGAGGAGCAAGATGAAAGACATAATCATTTCCGATGCAATTAAGTATATTGGCGCAGATGACAAGACGTTGGATCTGTTTGAAAGCCAGTATGTGGTTCCGAATGGAGTTTCCTATAATTCTTATGTGATTCTGGATGAGAAAATCGCTGTTATGGATACCATTGACGCAAGAAAGACCGATGAATGGAAGGCAAATCTGGAAGAAGTATTAGGTGAAAGAAAACCGGCTTACCTGATTGTTTCTCACATGGAACCGGATCATGCAGCCAATATTCAGCTTTTCGCAGAACTTTACCCGGAGGCAAAGATTGTTGCCAGCGCAAAAGCAATTTCCATGATGCCACAGTTTTTTGAGATTGAGAATCTGGCAGAGCGCACGCTTGCAGTGAAGGAAGGTGAATGCCTTTCATTAGGAAAACACACTCTCCAGTTCTTCATGGCTCCGATGGTTCACTGGCCGGAAGTAATGGTAGAGTACGAACAGACAGAGAAGGTTCTCTTTTCAGCAGACGGATTCGGTAAATTCGGTGCATTGGATACAGAAGAAGATTGGGCATGTGAAGCGAGAAGATATTATTTCAATATTGTTGGAAAATACGGTTCTCAGGTACAGGCACTGTTGAAAAAAGCAGCAACTTTAGATATTCAGACTATCTGTCCGCTTCATGGACCGATTCTGAAAGAGAATTTGGAATATTATATTGGAAAATATCAGGTATGGAGCAGTTATGAAGCAGAAGATGACGGTGTTCTGGTAGCTTATGCTTCTATTCATGGAAATACTGCAAAGGCAGCCGAAAAGATGAAAGAAATCCTGGAAGCAAGGGGAGCAAAGAAAGTTGCGATCACTGATCTTTCAAGAGATGATATGGCAGAAGCGATTGAAGATGCGTTTAGATATGATAAGCTGGTACTTGCTGCTGCATCTTATGATGGTGGCGTGTTCCCATGTATGGAAACTTTCCTCAACAAGCTGGCTCATAAGAACTTCCAGAATAAGAAGATCGGTATTCTTGAAAATGGTTCCTGGGCACCGAGTGCAGCACGCACGATGAAGGGAATCATTGAAGGAATGAAGAAAATCCAGTTATGTGAAAATACGGTTACGATCAAATCTACAATGAAAGAAGCCGATGTTCAGGCAATGGAAGCACTCGCAGAGGAGATTCTGGCGTAACGGGAATTATTTTAGGATAGATAAAGGCATGAAGTGAAATGATTAAAGTAAAAGAAAGTACGATGAGAAAAACATGGGTTGTATGTCTTCTTGCCATGGTGTGCTGTATGTTGTGGGGAAGTGCTTTCCCATGCATCAAAGTAGGATACCGGTTATTCAGAGTTGATCAGGCAGATACGGCAGCACAAATCCTGTTTGCAGGCTGTAGATTTTCTCTGGCGGGGATTCTGGTAATCCTCTTTGGTTCTATTCTCCAGGGAAGATTTTTGAAACCGTGCCGCACAGCGATTCCGAAGATTATGAAGATTTCTCTGCTTCAGACGGTGTTGCAGTATTTCTTCTTCTATGTGGGACTTGCCCACACAACCGGTGTGAAAGGATCGATTATAGAGGCGTCGAATGTATTTCTTTCCATTTTGGTTTCAAGCCTGATTTTCCGCATGGAGAAGCTGGATGGAAAGAAGATTATCGGATGCATTGTCGGATTTGTCGGAGTTGTGCTCATCAATTTGAGCGGAAGTGATGTAAGTATGAGCCTGAATCTGCTGGGAGATGGGTTTGTGTTTCTTTCTGCGCTTGCGTATGCATTTTCATCAGTTATGATTAAGAGATATTCTCAGACAGAGGATCCCGTCATGTTAAGCGGATATCAATTTCTTCTGGGTGGACTGATCATGATTGCGGGTGCATTTGCAGCAGGAGGACGCCTTACGGTTATCAGCTTATCGGGTGCGCTGCTCCTTCTTTATATGGCGATGATTTCGGCAGTTGCATATACATTATGGGGAATCCTGCTGAAATACAATCCGGTTTCTAAAGTATCGATCTTTGGATTCTCCAATCCGGTGTTCGGCGTGATTTTATCCGCGTTTATCCTGGGGGAGGGAAGTGCATTTGGGATAAGCGGGGCAGTGGCTCTGGTTTTGGTGTGCGCCGGAATCTGCATCGTAAACTGGGCGAAACCGGAAAAGAATTAAAAGATTATTACATCTGTTTGCGGACGACGCGATATTCATCACCGCATCGGTAATAAGGGCACTGATAATTGTGGTCGGTAAGAAAACGGACCATCTCATCTTCGTCCAGATTGCGGTCGCAGGTATAACATTCGTAATCGTCATCGTAAATATAATAAGTGCAGGTATCACAGCAGCTTACTTTAGCCATGGGGATATCTCCTTTCAAATGAATCAGTATTGTCTATAAAGATATTACACATGTAAATTGGGAAAGTCAATTATTGGCTTTCCTTTTTGTGTTGTGAATACATAAAAATTGTAAAGCGAACTCTTTAGATAGGCTTGAAAATATATTGAAAAATTTCTATATGTATGCTAAAATAATAAATAGAAAATAATCAATATAAGGAAGGGGGAACGGGATATGAATTATGAAGAGTATGCCAGAATATTTAAAATCCTTTCAGATCCTAAGAGACTGAAAATTATAGACATGCTTTCGGATGGAGAATTGTGTGCCTGCAAGATACTTGAGGAGTTTCAGATTACCCAGCCCACACTTTCCCATGATATGAAGATTATGTGCGATGCAGGAATCGTGTTTGCCAGGAAAGAGGGGAAGTGGATGAGATATTCTCTGAATTTAGAGAAGCTGAATGAAGTATACAAAGAGTTCGGAAAATTGATCGTGCCGAAGGAATATGTAGGGATTGTGGACTGCGGATGTAATGAAAAGAAGATGACATAGAGGGAGAGAATGATGGAATTTGGATGGTTATTTTTTCAGGACCAGATATTGGGAATGAAGTGGATGCATGAACTTTTTGGTCAGATAGTAAATGGAATCGGGCTTGATACTGAGGGGAAAATCGGCGGAATTCTGCAGTTTTTCCTTTTTGATACAGTCAAGATATTTATATTATTATCTGTACTGATTTTTTTGATATCCTATATTCAGAGTTATTTTCCACCGGAAAGAAGCAGGAGGATTATTGGAAGATTCCGGGGAATATGGGCGAATGTCATCGGTGCATTATTAGGAACAGTAACCCCATTCTGCTCCTGTTCGTCAATTCCGCTTTTTATGGGATTTACTAGCGCAGGACTTCCGATGGGAGTTACATTTTCCTTTTTGATATCTTCACCGATGGTTGATCTAGGATCACTGATTCTGCTGATGAGTATTTTCGGAGGAAAGGTAGCGATTGCCTATGTAATCCTTGGCCTTGTGATTGCTGTGGCAGGGGGATCCCTTATTGAGCATCTGCATATGGAAGAGCAGGTGGAGGAGTTTATCCGGAAGGCACCGCTTGTGGAAAACGAGCAGCAGGCCATGGGGTGGAAAGACAGGGCAGAATACGCCAAGAATCAATCAGTGACTACGATTAAAAAAGTAGCTCCGTACATTTTTATCGGGGTTGGAATCGGAGCAGTGATTCATAATCTAATTCCGGGAAGATGGGTGGAACAGGTATTAGGAAGCAGCAGATGGTATTCAGTTCCGCTGGCGACGGCAGTCGGCGTGCCGATGTATGCGGATATTTTCGGAACGATTCCGGTGGCAGAAAGTCTTTTGGAAAAAGGAGCCGGTCTTGGGACGGTTCTGGCATTCATGATGGCGGTGACAACCTTGTCCCTGCCTTCAATGGTAATGCTCAAAAGGGCAATTAAGCCGAAACTTTTAGCTGTATTTATAGGAGTTGTGACTGCAGGAATCATTCTTGTGGGATATTTCTTTAATGCGTTTGGATACATATTTTTGTAACCGTTCAGATGCTGACATATAAAAAGGAGAAAGGTAGTGTAAAGGAAAATGGAAAAAACAAAATTGTACATTCTTACGGGATTCTTGGGATCAGGGAAAACAACGATTTTACAGAAAATACTGGAAAATCTTGACGGAAAGCGAATTGGCGTGATTCAGAACGAACTGGGAAAGCTGAGTATTGACGGTACGGTTTTACGAGATGATGATATCAAAATGATAGAACTTACAAGAGGTTCTATCTTTTGCAGCTGTTTGAAACTTACGTTTGTGCAGGCACTTACGGAGATGGCGAAAGAAAATTTTGAATTTTTATTTGTGGAGAGCTCCGGTTTTGGGGATCCTTCTAATCTGGAAGAGATCCTTGCCGCAGTTAAGATAACGGCAGGAGGAGAAGCATATGATTTTTCCGGAACGATTTGTCTTGTGGACTGTGTGAATTTTATGGAACAGATTGAAGACGAAGAGACAGTAAATCGCCAGCTTAAGCACTGTAATCTGGCGGTCCTTACGAAAACGGATCTTGTAGATGAAGCGGAGATAGAGAAGATCAAAGAAAAAATCAGGGAGATCAATCCGGTATGTCCGGTTAAGATGAGCGCAAACGGGGTTCTTGATCTGGGATTTCTTGAGCAGGATCTGTTGAAATATCAGTGGGCAGAATGTGAGGAGACGACTAATTCTGTAGAAACAAAACCAAAGACGCTTTATATGGATTTTGAAGGAGAAATTTGTAAAGAGAATCTGAATGCATTTTTGGAAGAAATGTCGCCGGATGTGCATAGAATCAAGGGATTTTTCCAAACGAAAGAAGAAGGCTGGCAGAAAGTGGACGTGGTAGGAAAGAAAATTGATTACACACCGTATGAAGCCCAGGAAAAATCCCAGCTCGTATTTATTTCCAGAATTGGCACGGCGGTAATCAGAAAAATATTTGCAGTATGGGAAGAAAATGTAGGACTGCCCATGAAACTGAAGAACTAGAAGGTGGAGAAAAGGTATGAATATTAAAGTAATAGGAAGCGGTTGTGATAAATGCGATAAGGTGTATGCAGCTGTCTGCGAAGCGGTTTCGGAACTTGAGATGGATGCTGAAATTGAAAAAGTGGAAGATTTGATCGAGATTGTAAAATTGGGAGTGATGTCTGCACCTTCGGTTATGATTGACGGAAAACTGGTGATTTATGGGCAGGTTCCCACAAAGGAACAGATCAAAAAACTGTTGAGAAAATAACGTTTGGTTTCTTAAAATTTTCTGCAGATTCCTCTATTTTTTATTTTTCTATTGATTTTATGGTGCCGAGAATGTAGAATCGGTTGTAAAAGTGATACATTTTGTTGGCAAATTATATGAGGAGAATATGGGGATGAAATTAAATCGTATGAGCTGGAACGAATTCCTGGAATTGTGTGGGGAAAGGGACAGAGCAATATTGACGGGAGAAGAGGCTATGAGTTTTTCAGATTTTCTAAAATTTTCATACATCATAGATTGTCTGGAACTTACACTGGTTAACGGAGAACTATGGTCACGCTTTGCGGGACAGTTTAAGCAGCAGTTCATAGAACAGCAGAGGAAGTTTGATGAAATAGAAATGGGAGAAGATTCCCAGGAAATACGCGAGGAATCCGAGCAGTGTGAAAGATGTCTTTTGGAGTTTGTAAATGGGATAAGTGATGATGAGATTCGCAGATGTTTCTGGCGGGAAATTGCACCACGCTCATCAAAAACATTGTAAAAAAATCCATTTTTCGTTATAATAAAAAGAAGAATTGTTATAGGAGGCAAATGGGTTATGAGGCAATATGTTTTTGGTGTAGATCTTGGTGGAACGACAGTGAAGTTGGGACTTTTTGAATCCTCAGGTGCACTGCTTAATACATGGGAGATTCCGACAAGAACAGAGGATGACGGCAAATATATTCTCGGTGATATCGCTGATTCTGTGCTTAATGTTATGGAGGAAAGAGGCATCGACAAAGAAGAAGTAGAAGGACTGGGAATCGGAGTTCCCGGACCGGTAGGAGCAGACGGAACAGTGTTCAAGTGTGTGAACCTCGGCTGGGGCGTCTTTAATGTGGCCGGTAAGCTTCAGGAACTGACCGGATTAAAGGTGAAAGCAGGCAATGATGCAAATGTTGCCGCACTCGGAGAGATGTGGCAGGGCGGTGGAAAAGGCTGCCGCAGCATTGTAATGATCACTCTTGGAACCGGAATCGGAGGCGGAATCATTCTGGACGGAAAGATTCTTTCCGGAACGAACGGAGCAGCAGGAGAAGTTGGACATATTCCGGTATGGGACGATGAGCCGGAGACGTGTGGATGCGGTAAGAGAGGCTGCCTTGAACAGTATGGTTCAGCAACCGGTATCGTTCGTGTTGCAAAGAGATATTTAAAAGCCCATGAAGAGGAAGCAAGCAGTCTTCGTGATTGCGAAGAACTGACGGCTAAGGATGTTTGCGATGCAGCCAAGGCAGATGACAGGATTGCGCTCGAGATTCTTGATCTTGTCGGAAAAGCACTTGGAAAAGCGATGGCAAGCATTGCCTGCGTAGTGAATACAGAAGCATTTGTCATCGGCGGCGGTGTATCCCGCGGAGGAGATGTGATTCTGAATCCGATCAAGAAGTATTTCAAAGAATACGCATTCCACGCATCAAGAGATACAGAATTCAAGCTTGCAACCTTAGGAAATAATGCAGGAATTTACGGCGGTGCGATGATGGTCGTAGGAAGCGAAAACTAAGATAAATAAAAATCAGAACACAGGAACGTATCTTTTGGAAAGATGCGTTCTTTTTTTGTTAATATTGGGGGAAAGGTTAAAAAATACAAAACATGTGTTGACTTAACAAAGAACTGGTGTTATATTACAAATAGAACAGAGGTGAGGATAATATGGGAACAAAAAGAGATTATTATGAAATTCTTGGAATTAATAAAAATGCAGATGCAGCAGTGATCAAGAAGGCATACCGTAAGTTAGCGAAGAAGTATCACCCGGATACGAATCAAGGGAATAAAGAAGCGGAAATTCGTTTCAAAGAAGTGAATGAAGCCTATGATGTGCTGAGTGATCCGGAGAAGAAGAAGATTTATGACAGATTCGGTCATGCAGGGCTGGATGGAAATGCAGCCGGTTATAATGCGTACCAGGACGGATTTGGCGGTAATTACAAAGGGACATACAGCGGTTCCTATACAGACCCGAATGGTAATTATCGGGAATATCATTTTGAAGGAAGCAACATGGATGATATTTTTGGAGATATTTTCGGAGACATGTTCCGAGGAACAGGCGGAAAGGGATTTGGTGGACAGAAGTCCGGTAATCAGGGAAGCCGGTTTTATGGAGGCGGGTTTGGAAGAGGTGGATTTGGTCACGAAAGCTTCCGCCAGAAGGGGGCAGATCTTCATGCGGAGATCTCCGTCAGTTTTGATGAGGCATTTCATGGATGTGATAAGATCATCAGTCTTCAGGATCCGACAGCGTCAGGCCAGAAGGTGCAGTCACTTCAGGTTCATGTTCCGGCCGGTATAGAAGATGAGAAGTGTATCAGACTGAAGGGGAAAGGAATGCCGGGAAGCGGCGGCGGTGAGCCGGGAGATCTTCTTCTTAAAGTCCATGTCGGACAAAGAGCCGGATTTGAGCGTAAAGGTGCAGATGTTTATACGACAGTGAGCCTTCCGTTTACAACAGCGGTATTTGGTGGAGAAGTGACCGTACCGACAGTGGACGGACGTGTGGTATGCAAGATACGCGAAGGCACCCAGTCTGGAACGAAAATCAGGCTGAAGGGAAAGGGAACTGTTTCCATAAAGAATCCGTCGGAACATGGAGATCAGTATGTTACAGTGCAGATTCAGGTCCCGACACCGGGACAGCTGACTCCTGAGGCAAAGCAGAAACTGAAAGAATACGAACAGGCGAGCAAAAGTAGAGAGAAGAACTTCGGAAGTGCCGCCTGATAAAGAAGAACGTCATGACAGCTGAAGAGATTCGGCCAGGCATGACGTTCTTTTGCAATTTTGAGTAAATCTAAAACATTTTAGTCTTCAGGATTCAGAATATCTTTGCGGTACCGGGATGGGGAGACACCGACAATGTGACGGAACATTTTCGAAAATGCAAGTGCGTCACTGTAGCCTACGTTTGCGGCGACATCTTGTATCGAGTCCGTAGTTTCTGCTAAAAATTCTTTCGCCTTATCCATCCGATATTGCAATAAGTATTCTTTTGGCGCCAGATTCAGATTCTGTTTGAAAATATTAAAAAGATAAGAGCGAGTGATTCCAATATAGTCTGCAATATCTGCAATCTGTATATTCCGATTATAGTTAAAATGGATAAACTGCAGTGCATGCTCAAAATAGGTATTGCTTGAATAATCGTATTGCGGCTTATCCGGTGTAGAGACGGAAGCCTGTTTGGATTCGACGAGCAGGGCAAACAGTTGGAATAAAATTCCGCATCTCTTCAATTCGTTAGTTAGTGTCATCTGGTGTGCTTCTAACATTTCAAAAATCAGTGCACTGAATTTCTCCGGGGGAAAGTAACAGTCCCTTACAAAAACACCGGGAGTAAATCCAGCCTGTGTAACATATGTCTCTGCCTTATTTCCGACAAAGCTGACAAAAGCGTAGTGCCATGGATTGGAAGGATCGGCATAGTAGCGGGAAGAGGTATTTGGCGGAATTAAAAAAATCTGTCCGCGCGAAAGATAAACAGGTTTTAAAAGCCCTACATCCATTATCAGTTCTTTCCAACAGGTAACACTGGTAATGCTGCTTACAGGAGGCGGTCCAATGAAATCTACATATTTCTATGGACTGATGACATACAATAACGCATTTGCACATCATAAACTTGGATATGCAAGTGCCAATGCATGGGTAATGTTCATCATTAGATTTTCAGATTTTTTATAAAATTTTCGTGCCAATTATGAAACCATCGCTTATACTGGTAGGTGTATTGAATATGATGGCAGCATGGAATGACTACCTCGGACCATTGATCTTCTTACAGGACAGAGATAAATATACTCTGGCACTCGGACTTGCTGCTTTCAAGGGTGTACATTCCGAGAGAATTATTCCGATGTTATGTATTACGGTCATCATGAGCATTCCTCCGATCATCGTATTCCTGTTTGCACAGAAATATATTGTTGAAGGGACCAGCGGTTCTATTAAATAAATCTTGAGAGATTACAGAGGGAAGCTGTGGGGAATCATTGCTTCCCTTGTAACAAAATGTAAAGAAATATTTGCTTAAAGGAGTAATATATGGCAATTAAATTTCATGAAACAACGAAAGAATTCCATCTTTACAACGATCAGATCAGCTATATCATAAAAGTTCTGGAAAATGGTCAGTTGGGGCATGTATACTACGGAAAACATATTACGGACAGAGAAGATTTTGGATATCTTATCGAGTATGCGAGAAGAGATATGGCTCCGTATCCGTTTGAAGGAAACAGTACATTTTCACTGGAGCATTTGAAGCAGGAATATCCTACATTTGGATCAGGGGATACCAGATATCCGGCATTTGAATTAGAACGTGAAGATGGAAGCCGAGTAGTTGATTTTAAATATAAAGGGCATGAGATTTTTAAGGGAAAGAAAGCCCTTTCGGGACTTCCTGCAGTTTATGTTGAAGATGAGGAAGAGGCAGATACCCTGGAAATCCGGCTTTATGATGAACTGGTCCACACACAGATCGTGCTTTCCTATACGATTTTCAAAGACAGACCGGTTATCACAAAGCATGTACGTTTTGACTGCGACCATGAAGAGGGAATCACACTCCTTAATTGTATGAGCGGATGCCTTGATCTGCCGGACAAAGAATATGAGATGATAGAACTGGCGGGAACCTGGTCGAGAGAACGTCATCCGCATACACGGGAACTTACTTATGGCGTGCAGAGCATATACAGCATGAGAGGATGCAGCAGCCATCAGTTTAATCCATTTATTATGCTGAAAAGAAAGAACGCAGACGAATTCATTGGAGAGGTTGTCGGATTTAGTCTGGTGTACAGTGGGGACTTCCTGGCACAGGTGGAAGTTGATAATTTCGATGTAACACGTGTGGTAATGGGAATCCATCCAAATGAGTTTTGCTGGGAACTGAAAAAGGGTGAAAGCTTCCAGACACCGGAGATGGTTATGGTTTATTCCGGAAATGGTATGAACGGAATGAGCCAGGCATTTCATGAATTGTACAGAACGAGGCTTGCACGCGGAACGTGGCGTGACAAAGAAAGACCGATTCTGATCAATAACTGTGAAGCTACATATTTTGATTTTAACGAAGAAAAGATTCTCGATATTGCGAGAAAAGCAAAAGAAATAGGCGTAGAATTATTCGTTCTGGATGATGGATGGTTCGGAAAGAGAAACTTGGATAACAGCTCTTTGGGGGACTGGTATCCGAATCTGGAGAAGCTTCCGAACGGCATCAAGGGACTTGCTGAAAAGATCGAAGAGATGGGGATGAAGTTCGGTCTTTGGTTTGAACCGGAAATGACGAACAAGGATAGCGATCTTTTCCGTGCGCATCCGGATTGGATTCTCGCAGATATCAGAAGACAGTACTGTCACAGCAGAAATCAGTATGTACTTGATTTTTCTAAAAAAGAAGTAGTGGATTATATTCATGTGCAGATCAGAAAAATTTTGAAAGATGCACCGATTTCTTATATAAAATGGGATATGAACAGAGCATTTTCAGAAGTGTTCTCTAATGGAAATGATAAGAGCTGGCAAGGAAAGGTAAGACATAAGTATATTCTTGGGGTTTATGACTTATATGATCGCCTTACCAGTGAATTCCCGGAAATTCTGTTTGAATCCTGCGCGAGCGGCGGCGCGAGATTTGATCCGGGACTTCTTTATTATGCGCCACAGGCATGGACGTCTGATAATACAGATGCGATTGACAGAATTAAGATACAGCATGGAACTTCCTATGTATATCCAATAAGCAGCATTGGAAGTCATGTATCCGCTTCACCGAATCATCAGGTGTTCCGTGATACACCGATTGAGACGAGGGCAAATGTTGCATTTTTTGGAACCTTTGGATATGAGCTGGACATTACGAAACTTCCGGAGGAGGAAATCGAAAAGATGAAAGAACAGATTTCCTTTATGAAAGAACACCGTAAACTGATCCAGCAGGGAGTGTTCACGCGTCTTGCAAGTCCGTTTGAGGGAAATAACTCAGCATGGCAGGTTATAGACGAAGAAAAGGACGAAGCGCTTATGGCTTACTTCAGACTGTTAGAACCGGCTCAGGGAAAATTTGAGAGAATTTATCTGAAAGGGCTTGATGAAACGGCAATGTATTCGGTTCAGGAGTGCTTTGGAGCGAAAATGGACCTTGGAGTTCATTATGGGGACGAGCTCATGTATGCAGGGCTTAGTGTGTCCGACTGCGCTGCAGGAATTCCGATGCTTGCAAGAGAGCAGCAGGGAGATTACTTCTCACGACTGTTCCATTTGAAAAAAGTATTAGATATTTGATAATAATTAAACTTATGGGACTAGCTATTACACCTGCAATTTGATACAATACTTTATAGCAAAAAAGTGATAAAGGAGAGAACGCAAATGGAGATTACAAACGACATTAAGTATGTAGGTGTAAATGATCATGAAATAGACCTTTTTGAAGGCCAGTACGATGTCCCGAACGGTATGGCATATAATTCTTATGTAATTATGGATGAGAAAATTGCCATTATGGATACCGTGGACGCAAGATTCAAACATGAATGGCTGGATCAGATTGGTACCCTGCTTGGAGAACGTAAGCCGGATTATCTGATCATCCAGCATATGGAACCGGACCACTCAGCAAATATTGCAAACTTTATGGAACTCTACAAAGAGACGAAGATCGTATCCAGTGCGAAAGCATTTGCAATGATGAAACAGTTCTTCGGAACAGATTTTGCTGACAGACAGATTGTGATCAAAGAAGGAGATACGCTGGAACT
>JAXFTO010000084.1:0-10637 GCA_034176745.1 Bariatricus sp.
TTATCATTGGTATTCGTATTTGTCATAATCAAGAGCCATCGCACCGCCAATGCCCGGATCAATATCAGCGATTCTCTTGGCAGAGCCATCGTTATTTAAAACAAATGCATAGACATGTCCGTTATTTTCAAGTGCGACAAACAAAACACCTGAGGCTGTTGCATTGTTAGCAACCGTAATTCCTTCTGCATCCGGATTAGAAGCTGAAGGATTGGCTGCATCATGAGCAAATGCCAGATTCTTTCCTGTCTGGGTAAATCCATCTGCATAGTCCATAGAACCGTCTTTATTTACATCCATAACCCAGAATGTACCCTTTTTATTATTGATACAGTAAAGCTGTCCTTTATAGAAATCAAGTCCGGAAGAATCTGACTGGAACATGGATTTGCCTTCGTCATATGTAATCACCTTGTCGCTGCCCGGCCAAGCGATTGCTCCTTTATAATCCGGTTTCGTACTGCTTTCTCCATTGTTAGAAGCTCCTTTGGTAGATGTTGCCACTTCTGTCATCGCACCGACACCGTCCGGTACTCTCGCAAGAACACCTGCCGCATGTGCACTCCAGGATATTTTTTCTACCAAAGAATCTGTACTATCGAATAAATTCACTTCATCCGGATCACCAAGTCCGAAATCAAAATCGATCTTCTGGTCAAACACATAGAATTCACCAGGCTGAAGGATTGTGCCTTCCTCACCGCTTTTTTCTACAGTTGTTACAGTAACTACGACCTCTCCCTGAATCTTTGTAAGACGATACATATTATCGGACAGATCCTTCAGATTTTTATAGTTTTTATCTGCCTCTACAGAAGAAATTTCGTAACCATCTTCCACATTTACCTTGAAATTTACTTGTCCGTCTCCGGTTACATCAACTTCGCCTGTGTCAGAATTACGTGCAACTGCTGAACTGACATTTACCTCGGATGGCTCTGTGTAGTCCTGTGTATAATACACATCAATCGTCGCATGTTCTGTGACAAACGTTACCGGATAACCGTCTTGAGCTTCTTCAGCAAGAACCGGAACACATTGTACCAGTGTCATAGCAAGCAAAGTAATAATGCATCCAATTTCACTAGTGTCATTTGTCTGTAAAATATCTCCATCCAGCATTTTATCACCTAAGGCTCTATATTATTACTTTACTTATCGCTTTCCTCATATTCCAGGAAATACCGCAGACCGTCCTGACCTTGTACTGCATCTACCATGTTAATGCAACTATTTCCCATTCTGTCTACGGAATGAATAATCTTATTAAACGGCTCTGTTAATTTTGCAGAGCATTTTCCTTTTCCGACACGCTGCATATGTGATTTACGCATCTTAATGCCAAGATCCATAATTTCCTCTTTTTGTTTCAAAATCTTCTTGGCACTCTCTGTATTACCGGTGATCATCATATCTGACGCCATGAGAAATATTTTTTGGATCAACTGAAGACTTGTCTTAAGGTCATCCATTGCCTTTCCAGAATATTTGTACTTCTTTTCCGCTTTATCTTTCAATGATAGACCAATCTCTCTGCACAATGCTCCCATTCGGTCCACATCACTCAGCACATACATGATACCTGCTGTCTGTGTAGCCTGTTCTTCTGTGAGACCGCCTGATGCAAACAGTTCTGCGAGATATTCTGTAATTCTGTCATAAAGGCTTCTGGTATCTTCTGCATTTTCAATCACTTTATTTATTTTTGCACTGTCATTCTTGTCAAGAATTGATATTAATTCTTTCAAATTTTCTTCAACAAGTTCTGTACATCTTACGATTTCTTTGGCTACTAACTGAAGCGCTGCGGTTGGCTGTCCTATAAGCTTTATATCCAGATACATCGGCTCTGAATTAGAGTAGACAACCGTTTTTCCATCCGGAATGATTTTCATAACAATCTTCACCATCAGCCAGATCAATGGAATCCAGATCAATGTCATAGTAATATTAAAAAATGTATGTGCATTTGCAATCTGTCTTGAAATCACTTCTATTTCAGGTCCTTTTGGTGATATGTAACGAATCAGTGCCGCATATGGTTTTACGAACCAGATAAATAATAAACATCCTGAAATATTAAAAACGCAATGTGCCACGGCTGTTCTTTTCGCATCTTTTGGCTGTCCGATACAAGCCAATAATGCAGTGATCGTTGTTCCGATATTATCACCTAAAAGAATCGGAATTGCACCGACAAGTCCCAGCATACTTGTCACTCCATCCGGTCCCGGCTGTGCTGCAAAATTCTGAAGAACCGCTATGGTCGCGCTGCTGCTCTGTACTACAAGAGTCATGAGCGTACCTACAGCTACTCCCAGAATCGGAATATCAGCAACTTTCGCAATCATATCAGTAAATACAGGGCTGGATGCAAGTGGCTTCATAACGCTTCCCATTGTCTCAATTCCAAGGAACAAAAGACCGAATGCAAAAATCGTCTGCCCGATATTCTTTGCCTTTTCCGATTTCATCAAAAAACTTACAATAAATCCGATAAAGATAATAATATAAATATAATCACTTAACTTGAACGCTATTATCTGTGCCGTCATGGTCGTACCGATATTCGCACCCAGAATGATACTGATTGCCTGTGGCAGATTCATAAGCCCTGCACTTACAAATCCAATCGCCATAACTGTTGTGGCACTGCTGCTCTGCAGAACCGCGGTGGTAAGGGCTCCTGCAATTACTCCCAAAATCGGATTTTTGGTTAATAATGCCAGGATACTTTTCATTCTTTCCCCGGCCGCTTTCTGCAGGCAGTCACTCATCATATTCATTCCAAAAATAAATACTGCCAATCCGCCAAGCAGTCCAAAAATTACTTCCAAAGTACTATTCATCACTTTATCCTCCTGCCAGTTTCCTATTGGTTCAGATCATCCCAGTTTTTGGTCTCACCTGTATAAATACTCTTTAATTCTTCTAGCGTAATATCGCTCAGCGGATTATTTTCCTCTACAATAATCCTGGCATTCGCATTAATTTTTTCATAAGCCTCTGCCAGTTTTTCCATAAGCGGTGCTACTGAAGTGGATCCCTCTATTGTGATCTCACCGCCGGCCTGATTGGAGAGAAATGAACTGCTTTTTGCAACTTGTACATAATTCTCCCCAACAATCTCCTGACCGGCGCCGTGAATATAAGTCAGAAAATCCTGTTCCAGATCATTTAACTTTCCGGAATATGCCAGATAGAAATTACGGCTTAACGAATATTTTTCAATTTTCTCGGGACTTCTTCCTTCTATATTTAAGCTTTTGACTTTTTCATTGCCCGTAAGTGCAGCTTCGGACACATACCCAATGGCTGATGGATTACTTTCCACATTACGGATTACTTCTTCTGCATCATTTGCAATCACCGCATCCTGTGTTGTAAGATCTGTCTGTCCATTTTCGGTATCCGCCATAAAATCTGCCATCTGAGCGAAGGTACTTCTTGTTCCGGAACCTTCTTCTCTTGAAATCACCTGAATCTGTCCAAGCTCTTTTAATCCTTCCACCTGCTGCCTCTCTTCCGAATTGCTTTGACCTGACATACCGCAACCGCCCAAAAGGAACAACATACTTGCAATAGCGACTGTAATTACCACACTTTTTCTATTCATAATATAAACTCCCTCTCTTAATCCCGTCTTTATTTGGAAGCTTTTTCTGCATTACTGTAAGCCATTGCATAAAACATTTCCTGCGAATTTAATTTCACATCATTCAGATTCCGGTCAACATAATTTCCTTTCGCGGTCATCTCTTTTCCTTTTTCATCGTCGTTCATCATATTTTCAAACATCCAGTCAAGGCGTTCTTTTATTTTTTCATCAAGGATCGGAGCTGCCACTTCCACACGTCGAACGGTATTTCTGGTCATAAAGTCTGCGGAAGCAATATATACTTTTTCACGCTCTTTCGTACCAAAACGATAGATTCTGGAATGTTCAAGGAATCGTCCCACAATGCTTACTACCTTAATATTATCCGTATATCCTTCCACCCCTGGAACCAGACAGCAGATTCCTCTGACGATCATTTCTATTTTTACTCCTGCCTGAGAAGCCTCAACCAGTTTATCAATAATCACTTTATCCGTCAGAGAATTAATCTTAATACCGATGTATCCTTCTTCTCCCTGTTTGACATGATCAATTTCCTCATCAATCATTGCCAGCACTTTATTCTGAAGACATTTTGGTGCCACAAGAAGGCAATTGGTTTCTTCCACGGTTTCTCCTCTTAACAGGGCCGCAAATACTTCTGCTGCTTCTTTTCCGATCTCCTGATTTGCTGTAATCAGCGACAAATCTGTGTAAAGCGCAGATGTTTTTTCATTGTAGTTTCCGGTTCCGATTTGTGCGATATAGGAAACTCCATTCTCTGTTTTTCTTGAGATCAGGCAGAGTTTGGAATGCACTTTATATCCATTCAGTCCATAAATCACACGGCATCCCGCTTCTTCCAATTTTCTTGAATATATAATATTGCTTTCCTCATCAAAACGGGCACGTAGTTCTACCAGAACAACTATTTCTTTTCCATTTTCAGCCGCTTCAACAAGTGCATCTACAATCTGGCTCTTGTTTGCAAGACGATACAGTGTCATCTTAATCGATACAACAGACTCATCTTTTGCAGCTTCATTTAAAAGGTTTATAAACGGCTTGATGCTTTCAAAAGGATAAGACAGCAGTACATCTTTTTCTGCAATCTGCGGAATCAGAGCGCTTCTGTCATCCAGTTCTGGTGTCATTCTCGGAGTCCGTCTCTGGTAGAAAAGGTTCTCCTGATCCGTATTTTTCAAATAACCCTGAATTGCAAACACAAAAGACATATCAAGCGGAACACGGGATAAAAAGACATGATCTTTCTCCACACCCAGATCTTTGCATAAAGAGCTGATCATTTTCTTATTTAATTCTCTGGAAAGTTCCATTCTTACCGGATTCATTCTTCTTCTCTGTTTAATCAGCTGTTCCATTGCCTCTCTGTAATCCAGATCTTCATCGTAGATCGTCTCAGTGTCAATGTCTGCATTTCTGGTAATACGAATTAATGATTTTTCTTTTACATCATACTTTTTAAACATTTTTGGAAGGAAATGAAGGATCAGTTCCTCTGATAACATAAACGTTCCTTTTCTTGTAGGAATATCGATCAGACGCTTAAATACATTATTACTACATGGAATAATCGCAGTTTTCGTTTTACCACTCTTCGTCGCCAAAAGTGCCACCGCATAAATATCTTTATTTTTCAGGAACGGAAACGGCTGTTGTTTGCTAACGATATTTGCAGATAAGTATGGTGCGATTTCCTGGTCAAAATAAGCTTCCAGAAGTTTTCCTTCTTCAGCAGACAATTTATTAAAATTAATTAAACGAACTCCTTTTGGTTCCAATTCTCCCATAAGCTGCTCATAGATCACTGCTTTCTTCTGATCCAATTCCCTGGTAGCCTTAAGAATTGCTTTCACCTGCTCTTCACTGGTCATGTTCGTTTTATTTTCACGTACTACCTCCGAAGATTCCATCTGATCCATTAAAGTACCAACTCTTACCCTGTAAAATTCATCCAGATTTGATTGGTAAATAGCCGCAAATGTCAAACGTTCCGCAAGCGGTACCCGAGGGTTTCCGGCCTCATTTAACACCCTCTCATTAAATTTCAGCCATGACAATTCTCTGTTCATCATATAAGGCATGCTCGCATTTTTCCCTGCCTTTTTTTCTGCTTTCTTCATCTTCATAGTACCTCTCCAACATTTCTTCTTCGCCTTCTCTTATGAGAAGAATTTACATGTTACTTTTTTCAAAAACTCTAAAATCATGAAAATTATAATATTTCATTTTCAAATACAGGCAATATCTTTGTAAAATATATGTAAAATTTCGTAAAAAACACTGCAAATAACACGACAATGTTTATATCATGCCCCGGTAAGCACTTTCTATCATACTTTTGTAAATTGAAGTAAAATAGGGGATGCCAAAGCATCCCCTAATTAAATCCAACAATCCTTCTTGCCACAATATACGCCAGTGAAGAAATCTTTCTTCCTGATTTTCCCGGAAGGTTCATGGTCTGTCCTAAAATACCATATCTGATCTTCCAGTATGTTCCATAATCTCTCCTCTTTAAGTACTGCCAGAGTTCTTTCTTCTTCTCCAGATTCTCCTTTGATTTGGAACGAATCAATAAAATAGAAGAAACGGTCATCATAATTGCGAGATAATTCGTCATGTACTGACGCAGCTTTTTGTTCGTTACCATTCTCATCTCATACATGTCAATCATTCTCTTAGTAACAAAAATCTGCTGATCTACTCTGCTGATCATCACTTTTTCATTGACAGACTGATCTTCTCTTCCTATATAATACCGATAGAAATCCACATCCAGATAATAAATCTTTCTCACATGCGGAAGCGGATAGTATACGTAAATATTGTCCACATAGAAAGTATGCTTCGGAAGTTTCAGCTGGCAAAGCTTCAGGAAATCTGTTCTGTAAATGACAGAATGCATCAATATGTACTGTCCCAAATGGAATCTCTTGATATCGTCCCACCCGAAAATCGTATTCTGCGGGAGTACGTTCCTATACTCAATGACTTTCTTATGCGCCATTCCTTCTTTTTCATATACATAATTGGAAATCAGCATATCAATCTGTTGATCCTCGGATTCGAAATCCTTGAGTACTTTCAGGATCTTCATAAGTGCCTCTTCATCGACCCAGTCATCACTGTCCACAACTTTAAAATACTTTCCTGTTGCATGACTAAGTCCTGCATTTACCGCATCACCATGTCCGCCATTTTCCTTATCTACCGCCTTAATAATGTCCGGATACTGTTCCTCGTATCTGTGTGCAATCTCCGATGTTGCATCCTTTGATCCGTCATTTACAATAATAATCTCTACGTCTTCCCCACCCTTAAGGATCGATTCTACCGCACGGTCCATATACGCTGCGGAATTATAACACGGAATTGCAAAAGAAATGTACTTCATCTTATTCTCCTCTTCTTGATTTCATTTAAACCTCTACCGACTTAGTATAGCTCATTTCCTCCACTTTTCCAAGAAATATTGTAAATTTAAGAATTTTCAGTTATAGTTATAGAAGATACTCAAATGCATTAAAGGAGGATTATGTTATGAGCAATAATTTACTGGTTGGACAATCCGGCGGACCTACCGCAGTAATCAACGGAAGCCTTTATGGCGTAGTTTCTGAAGGACTTGCCAATCCTGCAATCGGCAAAGTAATCGGGATGGTAAATGGAATCGAAGGTTTTCTTGCAGGACGTACTATGGAAATGGCACCTCTTCTTGAAACCGGAGAGTTGGAAAGAATCCGCACCACACCGGGATCATTCCTTGGTTCCTGTCGTTATAAACTCCCGGAAGACCTTTCCGATCCTGTTTATCCGGAATTATTTAAAAAATTCGAAGAATTTGAAATCGGATACTTTTTCTACATCGGCGGAAATGACTCCATGGACACTGTGAGCAAGCTTTCCCGCTACGCCGAAACAATTGGAAGCGATATCCGTATCATCGGCGTACCGAAAACGATCGATAATGACCTTGTTGAGACAGATCACACTCCGGGCTTCGGAAGTGCTGCGAAATACGTAGCAGCCACTGTCCGTGAAATCGCCATAGATGCCTCTGTATACGATAATAAACAGTCTGTTACAATTGTTGAAATCATGGGACGTCACGCAGGCTGGCTCACTGCTGCCAGTGTACTCGCCCGCAAATTCGAGGGGGACAATCCGGTACTGATCTATCTTCCGGAGGTTGCATTTGACACCGATGCCTTCATCGAAAAGGTAAAAGAAAAACTTCAGACCACTTCCAATCTGGTTGTCTGCATTTCCGAAGGAATCAATGACGGAAACGGTACCTTCGTCTGCGAACTTGCCAGTGATGTAGGCGTAGATAATTTCGGTCATAAGATGCTGACCGGTTCCGGAAAATATCTGGAGAATCTGGTAAAAGAAAAACTTGGCGTAAAAGTTCGTTCCGTAGAATTGAATGTATGCCAGAGATGCTCTTCTGCCTGCCTTTCTGCAACTGATTTAAATGAGGCAGTAGAATCCGGAAAATTTGCAGTAAAAGCAGCAATTAACGGCGAAACAGGTAAAATGATCAACTTCATCCGCAAGAACTTTGAACCATATGAGTTAGAATTCGGCACTGCAGATGTGAACATGATCTGTAATATGGAAAAACCTGTTCCTAAGGAGTGGATTACCCAAGACGGTTCTGATATCGGAGATGAGTTTATTGCTTACGCGAAACCACTGATTCAGGGAAATGTAGACGTTCCAATGAAAGACGGGCTTCCATATTTCGCTTATCGACGTTAATTAAGAAACTCAATCATTTACAGTATAACAAAGGATGCAGCGTTCCAATTGTTCACTGCATCCTTATCTGTTTCTCTGATTTCCCGTTTCACCCTACAGCTTATCCAATACTTCCTGAAGATCAAGCGTAAGAGTCCCATCATCAATCTTGAAGCATGGCACTCCGATCGCTCCTCTTTCTTTTACTTTATCAAATAACGGTTCTGTATCTCTTAATTTCAGAAAACGCTTCAGATTCGCTGTACTCTCGGAGAATTCCAGATACATATAATCCGCATTTCTTTCATCCAAAGCCTTTACAGCTTCCAGACAGTCTTTACACGCATTCGTTCCAAACATAATAATCTTCATACCGCTTCACCTCAAAAATAATATTTCTTTTGTAATCAAGGATATCACAATATTTTTCTACAAGCAAGGGGACGCAACATCTACGTCCCCTACATGTCCTACCGGTTCATTTCACTATGATATCCAACCGTATTATGATCTTTAATAATATTTTCAATTTCATCTCTATTAAGTGATGGCATATCTCCCGGAATTCCTTCTTTTCCGAATGTCAGTCTTGCAGTGTCTTCTGAGCAGAAGAAAATATCTACATATGGAAGAATTCCTTCGATACATTCTCTTGCTTCTTCTCCTGACCAGAGATTCAGACGGAAGTTTACGTCAAAGGAGATCAGTGCTCCTGCCTCTTTGAAACGTTTGATCATCTCCACACCGGTCTTGCGGCATGCATCGCGTCCGTTATCATACACCAAATAATCATCGCTGACTCCGCAGAAACGAATCTTATTTTTTGCGAATACTCCGATGCTGCTGTCCGGAATTCTGGAAATGATTCCCGAACGAAGTCCTAAAAGCGATACACCTGATGCCACATTTAATTCTGCTCCTCCTACCTGCTTCTCGAACATATAACCGCGCACGATTCTTTCATTATTCGGCGGTGAAAGTCTCAGTAAAATTTCCCCTAACGATAACAAATCAAATTCTTTCTTTTCCATGACGCTCTCTCCTTTAACAGATTCCAATTCTTTTCTTCTGAAAAATGCCTGAATTTCGAAAGGGAACGCATCCTTTCTCAAAGATACGTCCCCTTTCAAATCATGACAAAAATGGGTTTATATTATCTCTGGACACGTCCGGAAGCATCTCCTCCGGCTAATTTGGCGACTTCGTCCATTGAGACCATATTGTAATCACCCTCGATGGAGTGTTTCAGACAAGATGCTGCAACTGCAAATTCAATTGTTGCCTGTGCATCATATCCGCTCAGACATGCTGCGATAAGTCCTCCGCCGAAGCTGTCACCGCCGCCCACACGGTCAACGATATGCATCTTGTACTTTTTGCTGAAATAGTAATCTGTTCCGTCGTATAACATAGCGGACCAGTTGTTGTCATTTGCAGAGATAGACTCACGAAGTGTGATTGCTACCTTTTCGAAACCAAAGCGGTCAGCAAGCTGTTTGGCAACATCTTTGTAACCTTCATGATTTACAGTACCTGCTGTTACGTCTGTATTTGCCGCTTTAATTCCAAATACATCTGCTGCATCTTCTTCATTTGCGATACAAACATCAACGTATTTGCAAAGTTCGCCCATAACTTCACCGGCTTTTTCTTTGCTCCAAAGTTTATTTCTGTAGTTCAGATCGCAGGATACTTTTACGCCCATTTCTTTTGCTGCTTTACATGCTTCCAGGCAGATTGCAGCAACACCATCGTTAAGTGCCGGTGTGATACCTGTGAAATGGAACCATTCTGCGCCTTCAAAAATCTTCTTCCAGTCAAAATCTTCCGGAGAAGCTGTATAAATAGAAGAACCCGCACGGTCGTAAATTACTTTAGAAGGTCTCTGGGAAGCACCTTTCTCAAGGTAATAAATTCCCACACGGTCTCCGCCGCGGGCGATGTAAGAAGTATCTACACCGTATCTTCTAAGAGAGTTTACTGCAGATTGTCCGATCTCATGAGTCGGCAGTTTAGAAACAAATGCTGCGTCAAATCCGTAGTTTGCAAGAGAAACTGCTACGTTTGCTTCTCCGCCTCCGAATGTTGCGCCAAGCTTATCAGCCTGCACAAAACGATAATATCCTTCCGGTGCCAGTCTTAACATTAATTCTCCAAATGTGATAACTTTCTTACTCATCTCTTATTTCCCTCTGCTTTCTTTTACGATTTCTACTGCTTCTTTTGCAAGTTCTTTAATCTTATCAAAATCTCCTGCTGCTACCATGTCACCCTT
>JAXFTO010000085.1:0-3065 GCA_034176745.1 Bariatricus sp.
AAGCACAAGCCCACCTCTTGAACGGTCTCTGTCTGCGATATAACTCTTTGAGCTCCAGTCTCTCTTGCTTATTTCTGAATTCATCAGCTTACCTCCTCCCATTTGAATTTCTCCTTCTTATTCGTCTCCTCGTCTTCCTCCTCGTCGTCATTTATATCTTCAAAATCCAGCCGCATTGGTTTCATAAACTTTTTCGCCTTGTCACTCTCCTGGACTCTTTCCCAGAATCCCTTCTTCTCTGTCTCCTCTTCCTCCTCATCGTCTTCATATTCTTCATTCTCATTTTCTGATACTTTATATGGATACAGCCCCCTCTTCAACCAGATATGGAATGATTAACTCATCCACAAACATTGGATTTAATTCTCCGTATGTGTTGTTTTCTTCGTCCGGACTGCAGCCAAGAGTTGATAACAGCCCGAAAGAAAGCTTACTCTTGTCTACCTGGTTGACCAACGAGTAGTAAAAGTTAGGTGCTTCTGCCTCCAGAAATGCTTGTACAGACTGACTTCTATCGTTGTACGCTTCTTTGTCAAAACCTTTCTTATGTGTTATCTTATGAAGCTTCCCATTGCTCATACGGACAGAATTCTCTAATGCCTCTGTGAGATAGAAGTCCTTTGGATCAAGCAGATCTGCTTTGCTGATAACAACTTTTAATTTGTAATCGTCCGATTTTAATGCATGGATTTTGGGAAGTAACTCATTCAAAACCTGTTCATAATAAGCGGTTCTTCCTACTGCCTTACTTAACAGCTCATCTGCAGGTACAAGAAGCACAAAATGCGTACATGCAAGCATCTTATTCTTCCAACCAATAGCCAGGCAGGATTGACCATCAACATCATTTATTCTGAGGATACGATGTCTTTTCTTCCCGTTGATTTTCGCTGTAAGATAGTATTGGTAAGGTACCAGAATTTCCCCTTTACCTGTCGGTGGAGGTAACTGATGTTCTTCATCAAACAGCTCCCTTTCCATTCTCTTGTAACGTTTACTTGCCGGGCTTACAACGGGAAGGTCATCTGTAAAAGAGCAACTCGCATTCGATGCAATACAGTCTTTGAATAAACTTGAATTCACCATAAGCGCTGCAACCGTTTTTCCGGCACCAGATGGTCCTGTAAAGATAAGGTCAATTACCGGAGAACAACCACTATGCATGGCAAGAATCTCGCCAGTATGAGCAGAAATCTTGATTGGAAGGTCTCTGCTGTTCTCATCTGTAGTCTTTAAACTAATTGGAAAATTGCCCGCTTCATCGTAAACCGGCTCTACGTTATCCGAGAGTACTGTATAGGTCTCGTCATCATCCTCATCATCGTCCCACATCATGGATCTTCCACGAAAACCTGCCGCATCTGTAAACTGGATGTCGTCTTCCTTCAAAATATTTCCCTCGCTTTCAGTGTATGGAATATAAGCGTTTCTGTTTTTCGGCGGCTCAAAAATCTTAGATATCAATTTATTTTTTCTTTTGTTCAACTTTCATAACCTCTCTACCTGTTACTTTTCTTCTGTCAGGAAAAGTAGAATATCTCGTGCCATCTCCCCAGCCTGCTGGCTGGTAATCTCTTTGTCATTTACATTGTCCAGGCAGACGGTCACTGCATAGGGTGCTGCACACTCGGAATCATCCTTTGAAACTAATCCACCGGTTGTCCATACCGTATAGAGTTCCTCCCCTGTCTCGTCTGACAGAATGCCCTTCTGCGCTCTTCCGGTGACATCCGAAATGCTACAACTTTATTTCTCCAACGTCCCTGCTAATCCAGACATTTAGCCGACATTTGCAAGTTCTCCTTCCATTTCATTTAATTCTTCTTCCATATTTTCCGCATCCAGCTGCTCTGCCATGTCCTGCTGTACCGACGGAAACAAATGTGCATACCGGTAAGTAATCTTTTCTGCTGAATGTCCAACCCTTTTTCCGATTGCTAGTGCGGTATACCCCATATTGATCAACAGGGATACATGACTATGCCTGAGATCATGAACTCTGATTTTCTTTACCCCACTCGCTTTGCAACCTCTTTCCATCTCGTGATTCAGATAATATTTTGTTACCGGAAAAATACGGTCGTCAGGCTGTAAGCTGTAATATATTTTTAGACAGTCCTGCATTTCATCACACAGGAACTGTGGCATTATGACTGTTCGTACACTGTTCTTTGTCTTTGGCGTACTGATTACATCTTCTCCTTTCAAACGCTGATAGGACTTATTAATCCGAAGCGTTTTCTTTTTGAAATTAAAGTCTGCTGGTGTTAAAGCAAGTAACTCACCTGAACGAATCCCGCACCAGTAAAGCAGTTGAAAAGCATAGTAGGAAAGAGGTTTGTCCATCATTTCTTCTGCAAATCGCTTATATTCTTCTTTTGTCCAGAACAGCATTTCCTTGCTTTCTTCTTCTCCCAGTGCCCCAGCTTTTCTCGCCGGATTAGTGCTAAGGTCATAATATTTCACTGCATGATTAAAAATAGTGCTTAATTGGCCATGTATCGTTTTCAAATACGTTGGCGAAAGCGGTTTTCCTGTCTTCGTTTTGAGTTTTCTCATTTGGTTATGCCAGTCCATCACATCTTTAGCTGTAATTTCCGATACTTTACGTTTTCCAAGATACGGAAGAATCTTTTTCTGAATAATATTTTCTTTTGTAAGCCAGGTACTCTGCTTCAAAGAAGGTCTGACATCTTCTTCATACATGGTGCAAAAGCTTTCCATTGTCATATCCACGCTTGCTTTCTTCTGTAATTTGAATTGTAATTCCCAGTCCGCAGCTTCTTTTCTTGTAGAAAATCCTCGCTTGCATTTCTGTTTTCTTGCACCTGTCCAGTCCTGATACCGGATCATCACATACCAGGTGCCATTGTCATTCTTATAAATTGCCATTTTTAATTCCTCCCATCGTTCGATCTTGTTCCATAAAACTGCTCGTAAAAATACTTCCGGTCAACTTTTCCTGCGATTGTCTGACATCCCATCGCCTGTAATTCCCTGTTCAGTCTCTTCATCAGCTTATAAGCGTAGGATTCCGATACCTCCAGAACTTCCATGACCTCTTT
>JAXFTO010000086.1:0-3287 GCA_034176745.1 Bariatricus sp.
GCCTGAAAAATGCCCGTAACCGGGCAGAAAAGAACCGCGGGGCACGCGGGGATAGCTTATTGATACTTAGCCCTATCGGGCTATTGAGTAAGAAGCCCCTACTTCAAAGCTTTAGGGCTTAAGTAGTGGGAGCATGTCACAACGCTGGAATGTCTTGCAGTTAAAATTTATTCATGATAAAACAGTGGATGATGCCAATGAAATGACCAATCCGGTATCTGCAGCGATGGATGCCCGCTACAGTATGAATCCGCAGGCGAGAGAGCTTAAGGTGGCTTATGAGCACGGAATCACCTCAATGCTGTTCACGCCGGGAAGTGGTGATGTATTCTGCGGACAGCTGTTCGTGGCAAAGACTTATGGGGATAATATCTTTGACATGACGGTAAAAGCACCGGCAGCGGTAAAGATCGCACTTGGGGGAAATCCGAAGAATACATTCGGTGATCTGAACCGTCTCCCTATGACAAGAATGGGAGTTGCAAACGTTCTCTGGGATACCTTCCGAAAGGCGAAAGAATATTTGGAGAAGAAGGAAAATGGGGAAGAACAGGCATATGATGCACATATGGAAGCTATCATTCCGGCTCTTCGCGGAGAGATTCCTTGTAAGATTCACTGCACACAGTACGATATGCTGACGGCGATCGAGGTTGCAACCGCATATGGAGTCAGATTTTCACTGGAGCATGCCTGGGGAGCTACCGATTATCTGGATGAAATTGTGGAGAGTGGATGTGATATCTGCTATGGCCCGATCGCAACTTACCGCTCAGCAGGAGAAAGACGTAAGATCGATGTGGAAGCAGTAAAAATGCTGGATGACCGTGGTGTGAATGTGGCGCTCATTACAGATTCTCCGATTCTGAGTGAAGAATCTCTTTATCACCATATGGGTGAAGCAGTTAGAGAAGGTGTGGATTCTGAGAGGGTTCTTCGTATGGTAACGATTAATCCTGTAAGACAGCTTGGACTGGAAGAAAGACTTGGAAGTCTGGAAACAGGAAAAGATGCAGATATTATTGTGGTAAGAGGAAGACTTGGACTGAATACCGATGCGAAAGTCCAGGTAACGATGGTCGACGGGGAAGTCGTATATCAGGCAGGAAAATAAAAAAAGAATACTTGGGGGAAACAAGTTATGGCTTAAGGCGCGGATCCGTATGGGGAACGGATCTGCGTTTCTTTTTTATTTCCCATAAGTGGCTATGTACCTGTTCCCGGCCATTTTCACGTCAGCGAAGAGCTTATAAGAACAAAGGATAAGATTGTGTTATTTTTGAAAAAGATAATACAAGAAATACAGTAGCTTGAGTTGTATAATAAAGACAAGATGAGTAATGAGAAAAATCAGGAGGAAAGAAATCATGATCAAGAAATATGTTTTTGGACAGCCACTTGAAACCGGAGCGGTTGTAATGCAGATTCCGACATGTGAACAGGAAATTTCCGTAATGCAGCTTGAAGTGAAAGAAAATGAAATTCGTCTCTGCTGCAAAATGGATGAAGATGATATTGTGTATGGACTTGGAGAACAGGTGCGCGGCATCAACAAAAGAGGATTTGCTTATATTAGCAATGCATCAGATGATGCGGTACATACGGAAAATAAGCATTCTTTATATGGGGCGCACAATTTTATGATTTTATGCAGAGAGAACCGTGCAGAAAAGAAAGAAAAATCTTTTGGTATTTTTGTGGATGATCCCGGAAAAGTTGTATTTGATGTGGGGGAAACGCATCTGGATGAGCTTGTGATCACGGCAGACAGAAATTGTGTAATCTATGTCATTGAAGGTGAAAACCTGAAGGATATTGTAAAACAATTCCGCAAACTGATCGGACAGAGTTATGTTGCTCCGAAGTGGGCCTTCGGTTATCAGCAGTCGCGCTGGGGCTATCAAAATGAGAGTGATATCCGGAAAGTTGTGGAAGGACATCGTGAAAATGATATTCCTCTGGATGCAGTATACCTTGATATCGATTATATGGAAAGATTTAAAGATTTTACGGTAGACACGGAAAAATTTCCTGATTTTGAGGGATTTACGGCTGAAATGAAGGCGGAGGGAGTTCATTTTGTTCCGATCATCGATGCCGGCGTAAAAGTTGAGAAAGATTATCCGGTTTACGAAGAAGGTGTGAAGGGAAACTATTTCTGCAAGGATGAGAAGGGAAAAGATTTCGTGGCAGCAGTATGGCCTGGAAAAGTACATTTTCCGGATGTACTGAACTCAAATGCCAGGGAATGGTTTGGCGGAAAATACAGATGGCTGATGGAACAGGGAATCGAAGGTTTCTGGAATGATATGAATGAACCGGCTATTTTCTATTCGGAAGAGCGGCTTAAAAAGGCGTTTGAAGAGCTGCTTTCCATGAAGGATGAAAATCTGGATCTTAATTCATTTTCCCATATCCAAGATCTGGTTATGGGATTATCCAACAGTCCGGAAGATTACAAGAGCTTCTACCATAATATGGATGGCAAATGGATCTGCCATGAGAAGGTGCATAATCTTTATGGCTTTAATATGACAAGAGCGGCGGCAGAAGCATTTGAAAAAATTGCTCCGGAAAAGAGGATGTTGTTATTCTCGCGTTCGTCCTATATCGGAATGCACCGCTATGGAGGAATCTGGACTGGCGATAATAATTCCTGGTGGAGTCAGATCCTGACAAGTATGCAGCAGATGCCGTCACTGAATATGGTCGGTATCCTGTATACAGGTTCTGACATTGGAGGTTTTGGAAGTGATACTACGGAAGATTTGCTGATGCGCTGGCTGGAATTCGGTATGTTTACACCTCTGATGAGAAATCATGCGGCGCTTGGAACAAGAGCACAGGAGGTTTATCAGTTTGATAAGATTCCGGAATTCCGGAATATCATCCGTATTCGGTACAGTCTGGTTCCGTATCTTTACAGTGAATATATGAAGGCGATACTGAATGATGAGATGTATTTCAGACCGCTGGCGTTTGACTATCCGGAAGACTCTCAAGCTTATCGAGTGGAAGACCAGCTTCTGGTCGGCGACAGTATTATGATTGCCCCGATATATACGCAGAATGCAAAGGGACGTTACGTATATCTTCCGGAAGAAATGCTTATGGTACGTATGAAGTCGCCGGAAGACTGGAACAGCCAGGTCCTTGGAAAGGGACATCATTATGTGGATGTTGCGCTGGACGAGGTCATTATTTTCGTAAAGAAAAATCATATGCTTCCGTTTGCGGTTCTCGATGAACATGTAAGATCCGTTTCCGATGTGGACGAAACTCGTCTG